>NZ_JBPAOH010000144.1:0-20856 GCF_050875635.1 Tolypothrix sp. VBCCA 56010 | reverse complement strand
TCTTCCTGCCAAGTGTAGGATTTGCTGTCCAGTATAAATACTAACTCCAACTGAATAGATAGTTGATGTTTGAATATATTTGACTATGCGAAAGGTAACTATAAGACCCAATCACCTTCAGCCCTGGCAAAATTTCACCCCCAATATCCAACTCAATGCCTCGACTCTGCTGCTCCCCGGTCTGAATAGAAAATCTCCGGTCATTGGGATCGGGCGTTGTAATATTCGTCTTAGTCAGCTGATAGGCGGCTAAGGTGGTCGAAAGCTTTCCGTCTAGAAAATCTGCTTTCACCCCGACTTCATACTGAGTTCCCCGGCTCGGCAGAAACGCCCTCCCATCCGGGTTAAATCCTAGAGACTGCTTAAAAGATTGACTGTAGCTGGCATAAAGAGAAACCGTTTTGCTGGGCTGATACACAAAGCCAATCCGGGGACTGAAGGCACCATCATTTTGCACCGTCTTACTACCTTCTCTTTGAAATTCTAAATTCCCTATTTCATTTTCATTGGACAACCAATCATAGCGACCACCAATCAGGAGTTTCAGGTTATCACTCAGCGCAATTTGATCTTGAAGGTAGACCCCATAAGATTGAGTCCTGGTCGTACCACCACCATCACTTATATCAAATTCGGGTCTGGGAATATCGTAATTTGGGTTGAGGATATCGAGATCGGGCACATTAATACTAGGAGAAACGTATAGATAATCCCCGGAAAAGTAGTTTAAATCAAAGCCCACTAAAAGTTGGTGTGAAATCGATCCTGTATTAAATTTCCCCAGCAAGTCGATTTGTCCAAAATAGTTATTATCTCTAGTCTTACCCTCATAAGTCTGATAGTTTGTGAGGAAGCGATCATCCACTATTGTTTGAGGAAGAGCTTCGTTTCGGGTAAGACGATTCAAACTCAGAGCAACACTATTCCGAAGCTGCCAGTTATCGCTATGTTGCAATGCTTTTGGTAATTCTCCGGAGGAATTGCCAATGAAGGACTGGAACAATTCTGGTTCTAAATGCACGCCCACCAACAGTTGCTGTCCTTGTGAAAACTCATCTTCTCCTTTAACAATCATGCCACTACCGCAAAAACCATACTGTCCGGCTGCTGTCTGATTAACTCCCCAAGGAGAGTTTTCCCACCACTGTCCTGAAAGCATCAACCAAAACTCTAGGGGATGTGGATGGTCAATGCGTTGTTTTATCAGATTGTCATGGCGCTGATAGCTCTCAATCTCCAACACCAAGTTTTGTCGCAATTCCACTCGTCGAAGATGTCCTTCTCCTAATGTTTGGGGACACTTCCAGGTAACATCTAAGCGATCGTCGGGGTCATTGTTTTGTGGGGTTTCGTTAACTTCTTCAAAGAGTTCCTCGTGAGCCTGTGCCGAAATAATGATAGTCATGATTCATTTAACTAGAACTTATTGAGATTAATTATCACTATTTCCTTAACCCCACACAAGCTAGATTACTGACAATTGTTAGCAATTTTTGAGAAAAAACCACGCTTGTACAGCATTAGATATCTCGATCAATTAAATATGCGTTATCCAGAACCATTGAAAATAAATCCCCAAGCTAAATTATCAGCACACGTTTACTTTTTGTTATAAACACCCTGTAAAAATTTATGAATTATTAAATTAATATCCGTTGATTACTGTAGATTTATCATTATATGGTTGTCAAACTAAATACTTAGTACTAAACTCGGAGGGCAAATGATGAAGAGTTTATATACTGCATGGGTGTTCGGTGTAACGCTGACATTAGTCGGTTTTGGATCTAGTGTCACAAAGGCGATCGCACAAACTACTTATCCATTTCAAGCTACCTATAACGCAGAAATTACCACTAAAGAAACGGATATACCGTTGGTTTTAGATACAACTGTCAGAGGGGAAACTTCTGATGCACCATATGGTCTAACTAACCTGATAATCAGGAACTACAGTCAGGTTGACCCTAATACTGGTGTAGCTACATATAATTCCGACCCAGCAACGTTTGGTTTACAAAACGTACCATTTGGTACTCTCACTTTGTCTGGTCAGGGAAATGATAAACTGTTTGGAACTAATAGAGGTACTGCTTCACTTCTTAGCGGTTCTGGTACAATAAGTATCACTGGTGGTGAAGGCAGATTTAGAGGTGCTACTGGCAGCTTAGATTTATTCCAGACTATTACATCCAATCCAGACCCAACTGGGCTAACTGCACCGATAATATCGCTGGGGACAATAAGTGGTTCGTTTTTCGTACCCAAAACAGTTCCGGAACCGAAAACAGTTCCGATGCTAGTCGGGATAGGTGTGATTGGAGCTGGTTTGGTGCTTAAACGACACCGCCGAGCTTCGATTGTGTAGAAGTAAATTATATCAGGTTCGTTAATTCATTTATATTATCCCTAAGGTAGAGAATAGAAGACCGGTTTTCTTTAATTACGAATATATAAATTGATTAAGCGAACTTGATATTAGTTATATGATTTAGGATCGAGAGAAAAGCGATCGCTATGATAACTCTAGCTAAATGGACAATAGAAGAATATCATCGCATGATTGCCGCAGGCATTTTAGATCATCGACGTGTGGAACTACTGAAGGGAGAAATTGTCGAAATGTCCCCAGAACGAGAACCCCACGCATATTTTAGCAGTGAAGCAGGAGAATATCTGACTCGCTTGTTAGGCGAACGCGCTATGATTCGTTCGAGTAAACCAATTACGCTACCTAACAACTCTGAGCCGGAACCAGATATTGCCATTGTACAACGCCTGGGGCGTGAATATTTACAGCATCACCCTTATCCGGAAAATATCTTTTGGCTGATTGAATACTCAAATTCCAGCTTGGACAAGGATTTAGAGATAAAAAATAAAGTTTATGCGGAAGTTAACATTCCTGAATATTGGGTAGTTAACTTGAAGAAAAGACAGCTTATAGTGTTTCGAGATCCTCAAGATGGGGAATATGCTTCAAAATCTACACTCTTGGGAGGGACAATTTACCCATTAGCATTTCCAGATGTAGCTGTATCGATAGATTCCATTGTCAGCGTTTAATTCAAAGTATATATTTTTGTCTACCTGCTTATCAACATCGAGACATTGATAAGCAATATCGCGATATTCATCATCCAAATCGCGACTTTCATTATCAATACCGCGATATTCATCATCCAAATCGCGACTTTCATTATCAATACCGCGATATTCATTATCCAAATCGCGACTTTCATTATCAATACCGCGATATTCATCATCAACATCGCGATTTTTGTCACTAATATTAAAGCGATTGATCGGCAATAAAATCAAGTGCAAAAGGCTAAATCAGATAAATTACTTAGAAAAATTAATTTAAAAAGTTTAATAGAAATACACTAATTACTTAATTTTACTGTACCGGAAAACAGTTTTATGAGGTCAAAATAGCTCTTAATCCCCCTCTAAGGAATATATTTATGCCTCGTCAAAAACGCACATCCCGTGTGATGGAAAAAGCTGAATTCAGAGCCGCTGGATTGAAAGCGATTGATTCAAAGATGGATTTTGGTGATAATTGCGATTTGCAAAACCTGACTCAATCAATTGAGCAGTTACGCACTATGATTGATTCTTATAATGCCGCTCTAGCTATGATTGACTCTTCTAAAACTAAAATTGATCAGATGGAAAAAAGCTTGAGTAATCTTTCAGACAAGTTGGTGAGGGGAGTTGCTTTCAAGTATGGCACAAACAGCAACGAATATGAGATAGCGGGTGGTGTTCGTCAGAGCGATCGCATCCGTAAAAGCAGGTTAACTCGTTTGAAAAGTAGTATACAAGAAACATCCTCTGACGCTCAAACCGCTTAGTATTATCAATAGGTAAAGCGTGTCACTAGACATTTCTATTTAGAAGCAACTCGAAGCGATGTCTAACGACAAGCCCTTCGGCTTGGTGCAGTCGCTCATGGGGGTAACGAACACGACCGCGCTGCTTCACCGCTGCGCGTCTACGCGCTACGAATCTGATTTTGGCAACAACCGCGATCGCATTTTTTCTCGATTGTTAAGCGATCGCGGAGAAATTCGTAGTGAGGACTGAAGTCCTCATATCATATAAAGAAAAGGACTTCAGTCCTTACTACATATGACACAATAGACATTGCCGCATTATTATCAACATGGCTGCTTGTGCAATTGTCGTTCTCGGTCAAAATAGTGTAACCTTAGCAAAGCAAATAAAAACAGGTTTGCTGAATGCGAGTATTTACGGTTTGGCGGAACGTACATCAAATGTCGATGTCAGTTTCACAAACTTTGGGGAAACACTGCGAGAATTATTTGCAAAGGGAACTCCGATAATCGGGATTTGTGCAGCAGGAATTCTCATCCGCACTCTTGCGCCAATTATATCTGATAAGCGTCAAGAACCACCTGTGTTAGCTGTAGCGGAAGATGGTAGCGCTGTTGTCCCGTTGTTGGGAGGACTTCAAGGTGTGAATGATTTAGCCAGACAAATTGCCGCAGTGCTTCAGGTAAAAGCGGCAATTACCACAACCGGAGATATCCGCTTTCACACGGCACTTTTATCTCCTCCACCAGGATATCATTTAGCGAATCCAGATGATGCAAAAAAATTTATTTCTGATTTACTTGCAGGTGCAACGGTAAAATTGAAAGGAACTGCACCTTGGCTAGTTAACAGTAAACTGCCTTTTGACGAAGAAGGAAAGCTAACTATTCAGATTACAGAATATGAAGTGCCGCTAACACCAGACTGTTTGGTTTATCATCCAGCAACTCTGGCAATTGGAGTCAGCAATGCTTCAGCAGTAAACTTAGAAGAAGCAGTATCTTGCATTCAGCAAATGCTAGCCGATGCTAAACTTTCAATTTTCTCGGTAGCGGGTGTCTTTACCTTAGACGAAGAAGCCGCATCAGTAATTGAGGAAATTGCCGATGCTTTAAATGTACCAGTTCGTTTCTTAAATTGTCATGAGAAAAACGCAGTTGCGATCGCTTTAACTGCAACCGGTGCTAATGGTAAATTACTTATACAACAAGAATGTGGTATAAATCTTGCTGTTGCTGTTTCTCAGGAAGTAATCGATATTAAGACAATTGGTAAGGCAAGGGGACAATTATTTATCGTTGGTACTGGTCCTGGTGCGGCAAATTGGATGTCTCCGGAAGTCAAGCAAATTCTTAGTGAAGCCACAGACCTGGTGGGTTATAGCTTTTACCTAGATTTAGCTGGTTCGTTGCGAGAAGGACAGCGACGACATGAGTTTGATAATCGCGAGGAACTCGCACGCGCAGAGATGGCTTTGGATTTAGCCGCAGAGGGGCGAATAGTTGCGGTGGTTTCTTCTGGCGACCCTGGTATATATGCAATGGCGGCGGCGGTGTTTGAGGTGCTTGATTGCAATCAACCGAAATGGCAAAGTATCAAAATTCATGTTGCCCCTGGTATTTCTGCTATACAAGCTGCCGCAGCGAGAATTGGAGCGCCTATCGGTCATGATTTCTGCGTGATTTCTCTGTCGGATATTCTCAAACCTTGGTCTATTATCGAACGTCGGATTATTGCCGCTGCTGAAGCTGATTTTGCGATCGCCTTCTACAACCCCGCATCCAAACAACGCACCTCACAACTTGCATCTGCGCGTGATATCTTGTTGCGGTATCGTTCGCCACAAACTATAGTCGTACTTGCCCGGAATGTTGGGCGGGTGGGGGAATCAGTTGTAGTGCGGACTTTGGCTGATTTATCGCCTCAGGAGGTAGATATGCGTACTTTGGTGTTAGTTGGTTCCAGCAAGACGCGCACAGTGCCGCATACTGGGGGTGTTTGGGTTTATACTCCACGCAAGTATTAAGTCGGTGCGGTAGAGAAAATATGAAGAAAAATATCTCTTGCAATAATCAGTTCTAAGGCTAAAATAAATTATATCATGTCCACACTTATTAACACTAATAAAAATATCGCAACCGTCATAGAGACGTTCCACACCGAACGTCTCTACAATATATATAGTTTGCAGGATATGATATCACAGATAAACACAGATTACCTCAGTTAGGAGTAATACAATATTAAAAATTATTAACAAATTGATGGTTAGAAAATAAATTATGCAATATTTAGGAATATTGAATACAACATTGAGTTTAGAACTTTTTCATCTTCAAACCAATACGTCTTTGGAGTTACCAGCGATTTCTGTAATTCGTATTGGTAAGCCAAATGAGCAAGTTCCAGTCGATATTGATGTTTCCCTATTAAGTAATGCTGATGCTGTTTCTCGGCTTCATGCAGAGATTCATATAGAAGGAAATAGTTACTATATTGAAGATTTAGGAAGCACTAACGGTACATATATTAACAATACAAAGTTAATATCTAAAACTCGTTATCAGCTTAAGTTAGGAGATAAAATAGACCTGGGTCAAGAAAGTAAAGTAACATTTATTTTTCAACAGAAAGAACACAAAGTAAATATTTTTTCGACTGCAAATCCTACAGGGATTCAGCGAGATGTTGAAAACGGTAAATCAATTCAAGTAGACCGTCCAAGCAAGTTTGTCGGCTTGGCATTAATGGTTGCAGGAATTGTAATTTTTGCAGCAAATACTCAAGTGGGTCTTTTTGTGCGTATTCCTGGTGTATTGCTATGTATCGCCGGCGTTGTAGTGTTAATGCAGCAGCGAATAAGACGTAATTACGGATGGATTTTGATAGCGCTAGGAATAGCAGTCATCGTTTTTACTGGCAATGTCTTCGCATCAGTTAATTTTCTTGCTATTCTGATTGCATCGGCTTTATTATTTGCTGGATATCAGCTTTTTAGTACAGGGAAAGTGTTTAATTATAGTTTGCGATCGCTTGACGGATTATTAAAGAATAAAAAATAAATTAGGGTGGAGTTAGCTACCCACCCGGTTATTTTCTCCAGGTAATATCAAGTAACAATTTCTCAAAAAATCGCTTACACCCAGGTTCTCATTGTTACTTGATTTCCAGCATGATAAATTCTTATGCAGTGCGACGGCTAAACCAGTTCCACAGAAACACGGCAATGATTGCACCGAGTACAGCTACAGCAATTCCAGGAATGCTCAAACTTGTAGCTGTCAGTTGTAAAGTTCCCGTAGTCAGAAAAGTTCCCAATGTACCACCAACGAAAGCACCGATAATACCTAATAAGATTGTACCGAGAATACCACCACCTTGATGACCGGGATAAATAGCTTTAGCGATCGCGCCAGCCAACAAACCTAAAACAATCCATGCAACTATATTCATTGTTTTATTCCTTTGAATTCAATGTTTCCTTTCTTTTGATGAATACAGAATATCAATGTCCCGATTAAAAACCAATCTGTCAGGCGAAAGAAATGTCAAATTTCCACTATTCCTTCTGGTTAGCTGCTTTGGAGTAGATATATCTATCTTTTGGTTTGTCTTTATTTAATTACTTAATCAACAGTCAGGAGTAAAAAGACCTATTTCTTTTGGTTACATCCACCGCTAACTAAACAACCAGCGCTAGTATATTTGTTGAAACTAAGAAGAGATAAGTGGGCATAAATAAACTTAATTCTATTTTGACCATGCCCAATGCCCCATGCCCCATGCCCAATGCCCATCAACACCGCTGTAGTTGAGATAACAAGACGACAATTTCATCAACTCCTTCGCGCAAAGCTTTCGCCTTTTGTTCGCTTTGATTAACAATAATGCTGAAAACCAAAGGCTCATATTTGGGAGTATTTACATATCCAGATAAAGAAACAACACCTGTCACCGTGCCTGTTTTTGCTTGTACAATACCTTCAGCAGGTGTGTTGAGAAAGCGATTTTTCAGAGTACCGCTTTTGCCGGCAATCGGTAAAGATGCGCGATAAACTGATGAGGAAGGTGTTTTTGCCATTGCTTGCAAAACTTGCACTAAAGCTTCTGGACTAATTAAATCATGTCGCGATAACCCGGAACCATCTACTAGAGCGTAACCTGTAGGATTGACTCCTAATCGAGTTAAAGTTGTTTTGAGAACTTCTAAACCAGCATTAACAGTAGTTTGATCTGGTTTTTTGGGTTGTAAAGACACAAGTGCCCTCAACAATGCCTCAGCATACAAATTGTTACTATTCTGATTTGTCTCCATCAGCAAGTCTGATAAAGGAGACGACTCTACAAAAGCTACTTCCTGTTGGTTAACACCCCCAGATACTACCGCTGTCTCTCGCAAACGGATTTTTTCACCAATCAAAGCTGTGCGAAAACGTCGCAAAAAGTAATTACTAGGATCGACCACAGGCACTTTAACTAAAAACGGATCGGCTTTCGCTGCTAGTTGCCCTTGAATTCGCAACACGTTTCCTGATAATTCGCGGGTAACATTGATAAAAGCTGGTTGTTTTTCCTCAACTGTCACCGATTGATTAATAATCTGCCAGAATCTCGCTTCGTTAAAATCAGTCCAGGCAACTTGTAAAGGTTTACCCACAGCTTGCGGTACCAAGTTGATACTAAACACATTTTGATTGAGAATCAAGCTGTTAACTGGTGCCCCATAGTCAGAGTAAACATCTTCCCATTCCCAGCTAGGGGACACAATATCCCCTTGAAAATAGCCCTGATCGGCAATCAACTTTGCAATTTGGGTAATTCCCTTTGCTTTCAACTGTTTTGCCAATGCTACAAGCTGAGTATCGCTGAAGCTAGGATCTCCCCTACCCACGACACGCACAACATTATTACCATCTTGATAAACAGAGGTGCGAATGCGGTAATTTGCCCCCAATCGCTGTAAAGCGGCTGCCGTTGTCAGCAGTTTGGCATTAGAAGCTGGAGTAAAATATTTCTGGGCATCCCGACTGTAAAGATTTTGCCCTTTATATAAAGGTTGCACCAAAATACCCCAGCGCACCCGACTGTATTGCGGACGGTTTATCACCTCATCCACCGCTGCTGCTAGTTGGGCAGGGCAAATATTTTTGGTTTTGGTTGCCGGCGCGACTTTTATTTGTGCTTGAGCAACTCTAGAATTAAATGCTATCTGGGTAGTCAAAAATAGCAGCAAACAACCCAGTGGTTTATTGAATGCCTTAAGTTTCACTCTCTTCTCCTCATCCCAATGATAGATTTTAGCACTCTGATATCAAACTTATACCAAGAGCGAAAAAAGAATGCGACAGATGGGTAGGGGCACGGCACTGCCGTGCCCCTACGAAGAATTTATGTGTCGCAAACATTATTTAAATTGGTATTATTTCCTCAGAGTACATCTAATTGATTAGTATATGAAGGATGCTGACATGTTTAATAGACAGCGGTCAATTGAAAATAATTCATAAGATGATAAAATCGCTTTTGTCAACCAACCTGCATATACAAAAATACGGAATAGAGGTAAACGTGTGAATACATTCTTGTCTGGTGTGGCTGTATTACTCTCTACTTTGGCTTTGATGTGTAGTGGCTATGCGGCTTATCAAGTTTTCACGTTACAGCAGACACTGAATAGTACGAAAACAGCGACTAATATCGCTCCGATTCCCATACCATCAGCTACCCCAACGGAAACTCCGACAGCAGCGATCGCACCAGCGCCAGTGACAACTACAACCTCAACATTAACCCCCGGTCAATTTGTGCAACCTGCCTTTGGTAATAAAGCAAAAGTAGAGTTACTTTCTCTAAAGCGAATTAAAGACCCAGAAAGCGGAAACCGTGATGTAGTCAACGTGCAGATGCGGGTGCGTCGTGTCATAGACAGAGTTACAGGTAGTGATATTATATCGATTGCCAGTACAACAGCTCGCAATCCTGACACTAGCGAAACATACAAGGCAGTTGCTTACGATCGCTCAACCGGAAGCGTTTCTTTGTTTGGGCTGCGTACAAATTCCTCAGCTGATGCCTATGTCTGGTTAAGGATTCCCGAAGGTGTGAATAACTTGGATATCTTTGTACCAGATACAGCAGCGTTTCAAAATGTACCAATTTCTAATTAAAGATTGATAAATTCGTAGTCAGGAATGCGCGTCCTCATCTTATTACAGCAATTTTCAGGTAATTGAACCACAAAATGTGAGAAACTATGCATAGAGTGATTGTTGAATTAGATGCCAGTAGCTTACTCAGAAGATTTACGTTCTCGTGTGATTGCAGCGTGGGAAGCGAAGGAAGGCTCTCAACGCCAGGTAGCTCAAAGATTTAAGGTCAGTTTATCATTTGTGCGGAACTTGCTACGTCATTATCGGACAAACGGGCAAATCGAAGCGAAACGACGAGGAGGAAACCTAAAACCGATAATTCAGGATGAACAACTAGCGCTCGTGAAGGCGTTGGTTGAAGAAAAAAATGATCTACTACTTTCAGAACTATGCGATCGCCTGATGGAAAAAACAGGGGTGAGGGTAAGTGTTCCGACTATGTATCGTGCGGTGGAGAAATTAGACCTGCGTTGCAAAAAAAAACTCTCTACGCTAGCGAGCAGGAAACGCAAAGAGTGACGGAGTTACGACATGACTATCGACGTTGGTTAGATCAAATTGATGTCCGAAACCTGGTCTTTGTCGATGAAGCCGGATTAAATTTATCGATGTCACGCTTGTTCGCTAGAGCCGTAAATGGAGAACGAGCAGTTAGCAGTACTCCAGGAACTAAGGGTGGAAATGTTTCCTTGATTGGCGCTATTAACATTGAAGGATTAGTGGCGACAATGACCGTACCAGGAAGTACAAATACTGAAGTATTTCTTACATATGTAACCCAGGTCTTAGCACCTCAGTTGTGGTCAGGAGCAATAGTTGTCATGGATAACCTTCGGGTTCATCAGGCAGAGCGTGTGCGAGTTGCGATTGAATCAGTCGGTGCAAAAGTCAAATTTTTACCACCTTACTCTCCTGATTTATCTCCAATTGAGCTTTGTTGGTCAAAACTCAAACAATTCCTCCGTTCGAGTCAGGCACGTACCCTTGAATCACTCAACCAAGCAATGACTGAAGCTGTAAATTATATTACTGAAGATGATGCCTTTGGTTGGTTCAACCACTGTGGTCTATTTATTTGAAAATTGCTGTAAGATAAGGGGCATTGGTGATTTCAGTTATAAAACTGGTAATATCATATAAAGAAAGAATGTGCCGTCGTAGAAGCAATTCATGAATTGCTTCTACGCTCATTCATACCTTAATTCAGCAACGCCAGATAAAGACTAAAGTCTTTACTACATTAATATTAATCGCCACCTAACTCAACAAGCTTACCAATGTTGAAATCTATTCTGATCCAACCTTTGAGCTTTTGTAAATTCTGAAGTATCAATAAAGGAATTTGCCAGTGATGTACTGTCAAAAATGGCAGCGGATCGCTAACACTATAAATCGCGTCCTTACCCCGAAAAATATTCTTAAACCACACTTGCAATTGCTGTAACGACTTAACATTAGTCAGCCTCCATACTTCATGATACAACCAATAAGTAGGCTTACTTTCAGGTAAAGGCTGCATCGGTGCGCTGAAAGTATCTTTACTCAAATATGCTTCTGCTACCCCAGGATGGTCATGAAACATCGTAATTGCTGAGTGCGTGCGGGGGTTACACTCAATTGCATAAACTGTTCCGTCTTCTTGTTCGATGAAGTCAAAAGAAATTTGTCCGGTCAAATTTAATTCCTTGACAAAATGACTAACCCATGATGTCATTTCTGGTTTATCAACATGTTCGTAGTTGACTTGAAATGCTGAAGAGTCCGAACAGCCGTGCAGTTTCAATTCTCCGTCTCGAACTGTGCTATGGGTGCAATACTCCTGTCCGGTAATAAATTCCTGCATCATCCAAGGATGATCTTCACTGATTGGCAAGTTTTTCACGTAGTTAGCCATGTCTGCACAGGGCAGCTTGACCATATCCAAGCGGTAAAATGAGCTATACGGAATACTCTTAAGAATGTATTTGCGGTTACTTTCCTCAAAGTTGAATTTTAAGATTTGTTCTGGATCTGTAATTAAATATGATTTTGGTGCTGTTAAACCAAGACTTAGTGCTTTTTCACTAAAGGTGAATTTGTCATCTAACATCTTGGTGACATCTGCATCAAAAGTAAAGGCTTCGCAGTAACCAGACAATGCTGGTTTTGCTAAAGAGTCATAATAACTAGCAACTGGACTGGATACGGGGATAAATATGTCAATATTTTCTTTTTTAACAATATCGAGCAAAGCTTGAATGTAACCGTCTGCATCTTCCTGCGGTTCGGGTACGGTGTAGAAGTTTTCGATAGAGTTGGAAAAGCGATGACCGGATAACCAGTATTTCTTGGTTTCAACTAAAAAAACTTTATGTCCGGCAGCGTGAAATAAACGAGCTAGTTGCAGAGCTTTGGTCATCTTACCACCTGTGAGCAAGATGTTTTTTGGGTTTTCTGCTGATACTTGCTTGTGGAAAGGCGATTTTAATAAACTCCATACTAATGATGCGAGTACCAAGCTGCAATTCACCGGAAATGCGATCGCCAGCAATAAAAGCGTACCCAGATTTTGAAATAATGCTCTAATCCGCGTCATAGGGAGGAGGGGGGAGGGGGGGAGTGGGAGAGTGGGGGAGTGGGGGAGGGGGGGAGGGGGGGCAGGGGGAGTATCAATTATCAGTTACCCATTACCCATTCCCCATGCCCAATGCCCAATTCCCCATTTTCTACAATCGTCTGATGATGGTTAAACCGTCTCGCAAGGGTAGCATTACCTGTTCAACGCGGTTGTCGTTTTTGACAACTAAGTTGAAGTTGGCGATCGCTTCTCCATTTGCTGTACGCTGTTCAGGTGGAAGATAAGGCTGTCCTTGCAATAAGGTATTGTCTACGCAGATGAAGCCGTTGGGAGCAAGCAAGTTTAAGTCTAGCAGCATCTGGAAGTACTGGACGTACTCTTTTTTATCGGCATCAATGAATACTAAGTCGAATGACTCTTTCATCTGTGCCAGTTTACCAAGAGTTTCCAGCGCTCCACCCAGTTGAACTTCTATTTTCTGTCCGTGGGGAGATTGCTCAAATAAGGACTTGGCAAAATCCGCTACATATGCATCTACCTCGCAAGCTACCAAACGCCCATCACTTGGCAATGCTTCTGCCATTGCCAGCGCTGAATAGCCGGTGAACATGCCGATATCTAACACAGTTTTTGCTTGTGTCATGTGGACAAACATTTTTAACGTTTGTCCTTCGACGTGTCCGGAAAGCATTTCCTGCTCTAATTCTCGCACTGTTGAGCCATCGCTAAATCGCTGTTTCCAAGCTTCTTGCTGGGTCGCTTTGGCGATCGCCCCTAATGCTGGGGATTCATCGGTGGTACACTCATCTAGATAAGGATCTAATAGAGCGGCTAGACGCAAGCATTGCTGTAAATGCTCTTTTAAACTTGGATTGTCTTGCGCTTGGGTAACAGCAGTTTCTAAATGTTCTACCAAGATACCCAGCGGTGTGACGGGACGCGCTTTTTCGACGTTGACAACATTAGGCATTAGTTGCCACTCCCTACCAATGTCTGATCGCTCATTACGTAGCTGTTGATTTCTTGCTCAACGCTGTTGATATTTTGCTCTACGCTGTTGACGTAAGCATCTATACCAGCACCAGCACGGGGATATGTGGCGCAAATTTGTTTGTGGTCTTTCAATCCAGCGTCTAATTCTTCGCGAGTCAAATCGTTGACGAAGAAGCATTCACCAATTGGTCTTGGCATCGCTGCACGTTGTAAACCGTCTCGTGTCAAAGTTATCGATTTAGTAGCGTACCACAACAAATCGCCATCGAGCAAATCGTCGTCAAGAGCAAGACCCACACGACTCATTAATCCGAGGATGCGATCGCGATCGGTGCTGCTGATATAACCTCGTTTTTCGGCTATTGTTGCACTCAATGCCATGTCAATATTCACAGCATGACCGTGTAACAGCGGTATTTTGGGAGTTAATTCTAGTGTAGGACTCCAAGTGTGTCCGTAGGCGATGACGCGATCAAGCATTAATTCGTGGAGGTTCGGTGTTTCCAACTCCAACATTCTCTTAATTGACTCGTAATTCACGCGCTTTGCTACTTCTTGCAATTCGGGAGTACCATCAACGTGCCCAAACCGTGTATTCAGTAAATCTTCGCCGTATTCATACAACAACTCGAATACTTCTGCGTGGGAAACAACGGCAATTTTCACCAATTCTGCCATTCCGTTACGGACTTGATCTATAGGAAGTGTCCGCAAAAAGGAAAAGTCGAGAAAAACTTTTTTCGCTGGGTGATAAGCACCTAAACGATTTTTGTCTTTACCGTGGTTTACGGCTACTTTGATCGCTACACCCGCATCAATTAAAGCAATCAAAGTTGTCGGAACGCGGATATAATTGGTGCTGCGGCGATAAGCCGCGCAAGTGAAGCCAACGACATCTAAAACTAATCCACCACCTACAACCAAAACTGGCTCTTTCCGCAGTAAATTATATGCCGAGAAAGCATCAGCTATCGACGAAAATGTGGTAAGATTTTTGTCGTTTTCCTCAATTCTTACAGGAAAAATGGTGAGATCGATGTTGTAATACTGGAAGTATTCTTGCATTTGCGAACCATAAAGCCGATTCACATTATGGTCAACTACTGCAAGACAACGCTTAAAACCTGCATAAGTATCTGCAAGGTCTTTGTTTTGTATCTCAAATAGTCCATTCACGAAGGCAAGACTAAAGTCAATTTTCTCGTAGCCTTCCACATGAAATTCAGTTTCAGTTGCCGTTAACTTTGGTTCGACGATACTCATTTTTTATGCCTTTAATCAACAGTTTTTACAGAATTCAGCAATTTATCTGGTATTTACTTAGGTTTTGCCCAAACCTGAGCCAGCGCGTTGCTTGAAACCTAAAACTGATAAACACTTGAAATCGTCTGGCTTTTCCAACTGAACATGAGGAATACAGCCCAAAAGCACCTTTAATTTGAGCCATTTAATACCACAACAAGAAACTATCGGTTTTGTTAAATAATTTTCTGTTTACAGGCATAACTAACTAAGTAGATAAGGCTGTGTAGTCAAAAATTTACTTGATTTTTTACTCATCTAATGCCTTATGCTTTAATCTACAGGGATTAGTCTGCAACTTTTTTAAATGATTGCTGTAAACAGATGCGTAGGGCAAGAGCCACTGCCGCGCGATCGCTTGCCAAGCAGCGATATGCTTACATTACAATACGCTTTTTTAAATCACATCATTCTTAAGATATATCATGATTTGGAATACAATTCTTATTTGCAAAGAAAAATGTTACTTAAATGGGATTGTTATTTTTCCAAACTTTGATAAAATCTGTTTAATTAGTTTTCCTATTTCTGCAAGAAAATATGTATTTTATTTCACAGTCAGGACTTTAGTCTTGGATTTAAGCGTTAAAACGCGCTTACCTACGAGCAAAAGTCAGGGATGGTGAAACTGATGGTTTTTTCCAAGCGATCGCCACTCTTTATTGATAATAATTACTTATCAAAAGAGTTACTTGAGGCGAAGTTGATAATTATACAAACCTGCTATCAGATTAAATCTTTAAAAATTCTAAAAGTTTTCAAATCAATGATTAATATGTTCATCAATTTGCCCTTACTCCCTTCCCGCTCGAAGAATACCTACTTAACGAACCGCGTTCGCCCTTGGTGTTTGGTGAAAGAGAAGGCACGTTCGCGCTTCGCGTCTCGAAGAGAAGGACACGTTCGCCCAGCCGCGTAGGAGTGAAGGAGAAGGAGGAAGGAAAAGAAGATAGGTAATTTTGTAGCGGGAAGAAAGTAAAAAAATGAGGCAGCTTCAGGGTTTTTGACGCAAATAGGTGTAAGCTGTCAAACCCGCCATCAAATTGACCAAGAAATTGAAGACACTCCGATGCCCTTGAATGTTCTATTTGGCACAGGACTTTGTTTTTGTCTTTGATTGGAAACGAGGAACTGCGAAATTATCTTGTGCTTATTATTGCAGGCGCACAGACACACTACCTGCATGGGCAGGTAAACCTTCTGCTTCTGCTAACGTCACGGCTGCTTTGCCTATTGTCTGTAATGCTTGTCGATCGCATTCCAAATAGGTAATCCGCTTGAGAAAGTCGTAGACACTCAAGCCAGAGGCAAATCGGGCAGAACGTGCAGTAGGCAGTACATGGTTGGGACCTCCTAGGTAATCGCCAACTGCTTCTGGGGTATAACGTCCTAGAAACACGCTACCTGCACATTTAATTTGATTGGCAAGCAGTTGTGGGTTGTCTGTACACAATTCCACATGTTCTGGAGCTAGTTGGTTTAGCAGTGGTATACTTTCTGTCAAATCGCTGACAAGAATCACGGCTGCATAATTTTGCCAACTGGCGTTGGCGACTTCTTTAGTAGGCAGGTTGGCGAGAATTTGCTCAACTGCTGCTATCACTTGTTGAGCAAAAATTTCCGAATCAGTAATCAAAATTGACTGGGCGCTAGGATCGTGTTCTGCTTGCGATAGCAAATCCCAGGCAATCCAATCTGGGTTATTTTGACTGTCGGCTACCACCAGAATTTCTGAAGGACCGGCGATGCTGTCAATGCCAACAGTGCCAAATACTTGACGTTTAGCTTCAGCAACATAAGCATTACCAGGACCGACAATTTTATCTACGGGGGCAATGCTTTGGGTACCATAGGCTAATGCTGCGATCGCTTGCGCCCCACCAATGCCGTAAATTTCCGTGACACCAGCAATTTGGGCAGCTGCGAATACGGCGGAATTAATCTCACCGCGAGGCATCGGTACTGTCATAACGATTCTTTCTACGCCTGCAATTTTGGCAGGTAGAGCGTTCATCAGTAAAGAACTAGGATAGCTGGCACGTCCTCCAGGTACATAAATTCCCACTTGAGACAGCGATATCCAATTTAATCCCAGTTTTACCCCTACAGTATCGGTGTAGCCAATATCTTGCGGTAGTTGTTTTTTATGGAAAGCCGCAATTCTCTCAGCAGCAAGTTCCAGCGCCGCCACTACATCAGTAGGACATTGTGCTGCGTGTTCGGCAATAAAGGTTTCGCTCAAACGCAAAGACTGGGGATTGTAGCGATCGAAGCGGCTAGTATAGTCCTTGACTGCGGCATCACCACGCATTTTCACATCAGCTAGAATCTCGCGTACTGTCCCGCTAACATCAACTGTAGCTTCCCGGCGATCGCTAACAAGGGTTTTGAATCGACTAGAAAAATCTTTGTCCGTAGTTTGAAGTAGCTGCATGGACAGTATCTCAGATGCGGTGAATTCTCTAATTAGTTTAACGTGGGTTTGACCGATTGAAAAATTACTACAAAGTAGGGTGAGCAATGCCCACCCTATTATTTAACCATTAATTTATTGCGGCTCTACAATTTCGTGCCGCAATCAGCGCAGAAGTTGTGATTGGGAGCGTTTTTCGCACCGCAATGGCTGCAATAAATCGGTTCTATTGCCGCTTTCGGGGCTTGTTTTGGCAAACCAATCATTTGTGCATTGTTTTTACCTGTGGGTACCATTGGGTAACAGTTTTCGTCTCTGGTGACAGGGACATTGACGATTACAGGTCCGTTGTGTGCTAGCATTTCGGCGATCGCTTCTTTCAACTCTTCACGGTTGCGAATCACCATCCCCTTTATGCCGTAAGCTTTTGCCAACAACTCAACGTCTGGCATTCCTACTTCCATATTTGAGCATGAGTAACGCTCCCCGTAAAACGCTTGCTGCCATTGCCGCACCATTCCCTGCCAGCCATTATTCAGAATCACAGTCTTGACATTTATGCCATACTGTGCTAACGTACCCAATTCTTGCAAGCACATTTGGAAACTGGCATCACCGCTGATACAAATAACTTCTTCATCCGGGAATGCCACTTTCGCACCCATTGCCGCAGGTAAGCCAAAACCCATCGTTCCCAAGCCAGCGCTGGAAATCCAGCGACGCGGACCATTTTTGAGGAATTGTGCCGCCCACATTTGATGTTGACCCACATCTGTGGTGTAGTAGGCATGGGGTGCTTGGCTTCCGATTTCCACAATCACTTCTTGCGGTGACATGCTGTCAGGATAATGCGGCACCACTAAAGGATATTCTTCCCGCCAGCGGTTAACTAAATTCAGCCATTCTTGAGTTTGGTTGGGCGTTCCCGTGACACCTGTTTGCTTGCAGCGACGCAACAAGTCAATTAACACATTCCGGACATCGCCGACAATCGGCACTTCCGGAATACGGTTTTTACCGACTTCTGCCGGGTCGATGTCGATGTGAATTACTTTAGCGCGGGAGGCGAATTCATCTAACTTGCCGGTAACGCGATCGTCAAATCTCGCACCAACGCAAATTAGCAAGTCACAATCAGTCACCGCAAAGTTAGCGTAAGCGGTGCCATGCATCCCTAACATTCCCAAAGCTAAAGGATGATGTTCGTCAAAAGCGCCAATACCCATCAACGTGGTAGTGACGGGAATATTGAATAATTCCGCAAGTTGTTTAACTTCTTCGTGGGCACTTGAAGCGATCGCTCCACCACCCACATACAATAGCGGACGGCGACTTTCACGAATCAAGTTAATTGCTGCATTTATCTGGCGGGGATTTCCCTTCACCGTGGGACGATATCCGGGTAACTTTACCGAACCCGGTTCTACAGGCACATAATCAAATTCTTCCAACGCCACATCCTTAGGAACATCAATTAAAACAGGTCCTGGACGTCCAGTGCTGGCGATGTGGAAGGCTTCGGCGACAATTCGCGCCATATCTTTCGGGTCGCGCACTACATAAGAATGCTTGACGATTGGTAAGGTAATTCCGTAAATATCAGTTTCTTGGAACGCATCCGTACCAATTACAGGTCTTGCTACCTGTCCGGTGACAATCACCATCGGGATTGAATCCATGTAAGCGGTAGCAATACCCGTTACTAAATTAGTTGCCCCTGGGCCCGATGTACCAAAGCACACCCCTACCTTTCCAGTAGCGCGGGCGTAACCGTCAGCGGCGTGGGATGCACCTTGTTCGTGTCTCACCAATATGTGCTTAATTGCACCAGTAGCTTCCACTTTGTACAAGTCATCGTAAATTGGCAGAATCGCACCGCCAGGATAGCCAAAAATATACTCAACGCCGTGACGACGCAAACTGTCCAGCAAAGCGAAACCACCACTGGCACGCTTGGGCGCGACTATTGGTGAGGAGACATTCGGCTGAATGTGAATCTCGGTTTGTGGGGAAGTGATTGGGGAAGGCGATCGCACTCTTAAACCTCAGACTATAACTAAGTTGATGTTTAAATTCTGTAGTTAACAATTCATTTTAATAGAAAAGCTGAATAGATTTGTCAAGAAACAATAATTTGGTAATTGGGAATTGGGCATTGGGCAATGGGGAATGGGTAATGGGGAATGGGGAGAGGGGGGAAATAATTATTCTCATTGTCCCCTTGTCCCCTTGTCCCCTTGTCCCCTTGTCTCCTTGTCCCCTTGTCCCCTTGTCTCCTTGTCCCCCCACTCTCCCCATTCCCCATTAAATTACATCTTTCAAGACGCGGCGGGTATTTTGCCAAGCCCAAACACCGACAGCAGCAACAACAATACTCATTACTACCAGCACAGTTCGCAAGCCGAAAGCATCAGTAATCGGACCTGTAATCGCTAAGGGTAGAGAAAGGGCAATATTCACAGCATGATTTTGAAAGCCAAATACTTTACCAAGCATTGTTGGCGGAGTTTGCTGTTGAATTAAGGTTTGCATCGGCACGCCAATTAAAGAAGCACCAATACCAAGCATTGCACACAATCCTAAAGCCAGCGCTAAATGGTTGATAAAAGTAAACAAGCCCAAAACCAGCGCCATCATCAAAAAGCCGATTAAGGGTAAAGGCTTGCCGTGTAATTTCTCGCCCCAGTTACCCAAACTCGCTGCACCCAAGACCATACCAACCCCAGCAGCTGCTAAGAAAAAACCAAATTGTTTCTCTTTCAAACCAAATTCCGCCGCCAATCTAATGCTCAATACCATTAAAGCTGCAAATACGCAATATAAAGTCACAAGTTGCAACATGGCATTCAACACTAAACGGTTTTTTTTCAGGTAGCGCAACCCCTGTTTGAAGTCAGCCCAAGGGCGAATTACCGCCTCAGCGTCGTCTGTTGCTTTGTTTTCTTTAAAATTAATCGGCTGCATGACTATAGCCGAGAAGACGTACAATGCACCGACTACAAGCTCTTGACCATATTTTTCTCCCAACAAGTCTTTTGCCCAACTCAACATCGGCTCACCGACTGCAAAGCCAACAATTAAAGCGCCCATCATTGTACTGCTAAACAGCGCATTAGCTGCCAACAAATTCTCTCGGCGCACGATTAAAGGAATGGCAGCTTGTTCAGCCGGGGCAAAAAACTGCGTCACAGTCGAGATGGCAAAAGTGACTATCAACAAAATCAGAAACTCTCGTGGCAAAAACGGCAGACACAGCGTCAATATACCGCGTACCACATCAGAGCCAACCATGATTAGCTTTTTGGGAAAGCGATCAACAAAAATGCCACCAGCAGAACCGAACAAAATTGCTGGTATTGTAAACGCCACCATCAAAGTTGAGTATTTGGAGTTTTGCGCGAACCCAGGAGATGGGTAGTATTCCAGCAGGGCAATCATCAAAACGAAGAAAACCTTATCTGCTAATTGGGACACTAGTTGCCCAATCCACAAAAGCATAAAAGCACGATTTTTTAGCAGGGCGCCAAACCCGTTATTAACAGCCGCAGGTTCAGTTGGGAACATTAGAAACTTAGGGATAAAGACTACGGTAGATGGGG
>NZ_JBPAOH010000143.1:0-20878 GCF_050875635.1 Tolypothrix sp. VBCCA 56010 | reverse complement strand
CGGTTATTGGTTGAGTCCAATACACTTTGTAGGGGCACGGCAATGCCGTGCCCCTACACGCGACGATAGAACTTTGTATTGCATCCAACTAAGAACGGCTATAGATAAATTCACTTTTTCACAAGCTTGAGGCATTGACAAAAGTCAAAGAAATATCAAGTTAATCAAAGGAATATTCATTGCGATCGCAATAGCAAATTTCGTAAGCTTTTGGCAAACTAGAGCTGCTCAACATGCGTTTATCTTTTCTTTCTAAATCAACTCTTAGCCTGACAGCTATAAGTTTATTTCTTAGCGTTATTTCTCAAACCAAACCAGTAGAAGCAGCTTCTTTTAAAGTAGTTGCTGACAAACTTGATAATGTACGCGGTCTGAGCTTTAGTCCTGATGGTAGTTTATATATTACAGAGGCAGGTGTAGGAGGGGATGGACGTTGCATTCCCGGACCTTCTTTGGAAGGTCTTGATTCATGTGCCGGTACAAGTGGTGCTGTCACCAGAGTTAAAGATGGCAAGCAAGAGCGTATACTTACAGGATTGCCTTCAATAGCATTAAGACCCAGCGGTGCTACGGGTGAAGGTCCTCAAGATATACAATTTGATGCCGCTGGAAATGCTTATCTTCTCATCGGATATGGTGGTAATCCAACTATCAACGATTTTCAAGGCAATTCTCCAAGCTGGGGACAGCTTTATAAAGTAGATTTCAATACAAGTTCTTTAACAAGTATTGCTGACTTGGCGAAATATGAACTTGCTAATAATGCTGATGGAGAAGCTGTGCTTGATGTTAGCGGTGAAATAGCTAGCAATCCCTATGCTTTTACAATTAAGGGCAATACTGCTTATATCGTTGATGCGGCTGCAAACAATATTTTAACTGTGGGACTTGATGGCAGTAATTTGCAGTCGTTTGTTGTGCTTCCCAAACAAACTATAACTAATCCTGTTTTCCCAACTCCGGAACCGGGACAAGTGTCACCTCCCGATGCACCACCACCCGGACAAACACCAAATGAGGTAGAAATTCAATCAGTACCAACGGGTGTTGTTTTTGGTGCTGATGGTGCTTTATATGTCAGCGAGTATACGGGTTTTCCTTTCCCGCAAGGTAAAGCGCGGATATTTCGAGTTGCAGCGAATGGTGAAACAACAGTTTACGCTGACGGTTTTACCCAACTTGGTGACTTAGCTTTTGATGCTAAGGGCAATTTGTACGCTTTACAATATGGCAATGAACCTCAGTGGAAAGGTATTTCTGATGCTTCTGTAATTAAAATTGCCCCTGATGGAACTCGGACAACTGTGCTTAGTGGTAACGGATTAGAATCGGCTACAGCGTTAACTGTTGGTTTGGATGGTGCGATTTATGTTTCAAGTAAAGGCGATCGCCCTGGTGTTGGTCAAGTTTTGCGAATTGACAACAGCGCAAAAGTCCCTGAACCAAGTTCTGCACTCTCGCTACTCGCTTTTGCTGCTTTAGGAATTGGTTCGTTATTGAAGCGCAAGCGGTAAATTTATCAGGACTTACGCACAAGTCACGGAAAAACGAACCACGAAGAGACGAAGTACACGAAGAAGTAAGAGTTACAGAGGTATTTTGCGTAAGTCATATTTCTGTTTTCCACTAACGAAAGAAGAAACAAATAAAGTCCGCCAAAGCGGACTTTAATCACATTCTTTTAACTAAATATGCGACTTTCAGCTTGTTGATTGAAGACGCGATCGACGCCGCAGAAAAGCGACTCCAATCAAGCCGATGCCAACTAGCGCCGTAGTTGTTGTTGGTTCCGGAACTTTTTGAGAAACTTTAATAGAACCACTTACCTTTGCCAAACCATTTAAGGTAATAGTTGATCCGAGATTAACTATATCATCTTCCGAGAATAATAATGTGGCTGTAGCGTTTTTGAATATGCCCTCACCACCAGTGATATACACAAGACCAGAACCTTTAGCTGTCAGGTTGTCAAAGTTAACAGCAGCGCTGGCATCACTGGTTCCAAATAACTTATTCGTGCCGTCGCCGAATTGGATGTAGCCTAATGGGTAGCCTTGTACACCAAATGCCTCTGGATTGTTATTAAAGGTGAGATTTCCTTTGCTGTCAAGCACGGAGTATGTCAGACCTTTATATAGTTCCAAACCATAAGGGGCATCATCACTTACACCTACCTCAAATACCTGGGAAATGTCACCAGCGATCGGTGTAATGTTAACTGTTGTGCGATAATCGCCTGTAAATGGATAAATGGTTTGTGTTGCTTTGGCAGCATTTGAGCAAACACCAACTAGGGTGAGGGCTAGTGGAAAAAGCCACACCTTAAGTGAATTGAATATCATTTCAAACCTTCAACCCTAAAGAATATTGAGTTTTACAAAGAGCCAAATTTTCAATTTTAATTTTGCGGCTACTCTTCCAAAAATCTCTTAATCTGAGTCAATTGTCTCAATTGTCAAAGCGTGACAATCCCTCATATTTTCCAGCTAAAAAATCAGCGCTTAACACACGCTATGACTATAAAATATACAAAGTATCAGGTATTGTCGCAATGAACAATCCTTTGATTGACTTGTCAATTTTTTATACTTCACTCTTTCGAGTCGTCTATTTCATCGCTTAAGAATGCAAAATTGGCGGATGATTTGCGATCGCCTCATTGCCTGCTTTAAGAGCCACGCTCACCTATAATTAAAAAATTCAACGCCATCGAGACAAAGGTTATGTCACCCGATCTCAAAAATGCGTTACCAAGTACTGACGAATTGCCTTGCTCAGACGATATACCTGTGGATAACGAAGACCAAAATTTTCTACCCAATGTCTTACTGTTTTTACTGAACTCAATTTGGGCTTCGCGGATGGATTGGTTCTTCGGCATCGATATGAGAGTATATCACACTACGGGGATTAATCCAAGAGTACCTGTAGTACCAGATGGATTTTTAAGTTTGGGAGTTGAACGCAAAAAAAACGGTAAATCGCGCAAAAGTTAGGCAGTTTGGGAAGAAAATCAGGTAGTTCCAATACTTACGTTAGAGATGGTATCTCATTCCCCAGGTGGTGAATATGACGAGAAGATGGCTATCTACACTCGATTGGGTGTATTGTACTATGTGATTTACAATCCGGAATTTTGGCGGCGCGACCAACATCAGCCATTTGAAGTGTATAAGTTGGTTGATGGTAACTATCAATTGCAGATAGGTGAACCTTGCTGGATGCCTGAAGTCAATTTGGGAATTGGACGATATCAAGGTGTTGTAGGTGGTATCCCCCAGGAATTATTGTCTTGGTATAATCAACGAGGCGATCGCTATTTAACCGCAGAAGAACAAGCTCAAATTGAGCGATCGCGTGCAGAACAATTAGCAGATTATTTGCGAACACTCGGCATCGATCCTGATAATCTACCTAGCAAGCAATCTTAATTAATTTTATGCGGTGGTAACGACAGCTAATCGCTGTCGTTCGGTACTTTGTTCTTGTGTGTGGTAGTTGACTTACACATCTTAACTTTAGACAAATTCCTTCAATAGATAGACCAACTTAATGATTGTCACGCACCATTAGTTAGAGGGAAAGACAACTTGAGAAAACTAAAATAAAGCCGACTTGTCGTAACATCAGGTAAACATGACAACAACCGCAGCCGATGTCCTAATTGACACGCTTCACAACTGGGGCGTTGAAGTTATCTTTGGGTTGCCAGGTGATGGCATCAACGGCATTATGGAAGCGCTACGCAATCGCCAGAAGCAAATTCGCTTTATCCAAGTGCGTCATGAAGAAGCCGCTGCATTCATGGCTTGTGCTTATGCCAAATACACAGGCAAGCTGGGCGTTTGTCTGGCAACTTCTGGTCCTGGCGGCATCCATCTTTTAAATGGTTTGTATGACGCAAAATTGGATGGTCAATCGGTTCTAGCAATTACCGGACATCACTATCACGACTTGATCAACACCCTCTCACAGCAAGATGTGGATCTTGATAAAGTGTTCATGGATGTTGCCGTTTACAATGCCCGTGTTATGGGTCCAACGCATGTTGAAAATGTTGCGAATCTAGCTTGCCGTGCTGCGCTGAGTTACCGAGGTGTGGCTCACATCAACTTCCCATTGGATTTTCAATCCCAAAGTGTTGAGCAGAAAGGTTCAATGCGTAACTTGCCCCACCACGTATCGAATGTTTCTAGCCACAGTGTTTTATTACCCAGTGATGAGGATTTGCAGCGTGCCGCTGAGGTTCTGAATGCGGGTAAGAAAATTGCAATTTTGGCAGGTCGTGGGGCATTAAAAGCCACCGATGAATTAGAACAGGTGGCGGAAACGCTGGGAGCGCCGATTGTCAAAGCTTTACTCGGTAAGGCGGCGGTTCCCGATAACAGTCCATATACAACAGGAACCATCGGCGTACTTGGTACAAAGCCATCCCAAGAAGCATTCGAGACCTGCGATACTCTTTTAATAGTGGGTAGCGCTTTTCCCTACATCGAGTACTACCCCAAACCTGGACAAGCACGAGGCGTGCAGATTGACATCGATCCATTTCGCATTGGATTACGCTATCCAGTAGAAGCGGGTTTAGTGGGAGACTGTCGGATTGCCCTGCAAAAACTGCTACCACTATTAAAGCGCAATCAAGACCGGAGTTTCTTAGAACAGGCGCAATCCGGCATGAACGAGTGGCAGCAAACGCTCGAAGAACGCGGCACCAAGCAGGATAAACCGATGAAGCCGGAGGTTGTAGCGTTTGAGTTGGGCAAGCGGTTGTCTGATACGGCGATTGTTTCTGCTGATTCAGGCACTAACACAGCGTGGTGGGCACGCCACATTTTAGTAAAGCGCGGACAGATGCATTCTGTATCAGGCACTCTAGCTTCGATGGGGTGTGGATTACCTTATGCGATCGCCGCTCAAATTGCCTATAGCGATCGCCAATGTGTCGCTTTTGTGGGTGATGGTGGTTTCTCAATGCTGATGGCAGAGTTAGTTACTTGCGTCAAATATCAACTTCCCGTTAAGGTGGTGATTGTCAAGAATGGCACATTGGGGCAAATCAAGTGGGAGCAGATGATGCATCTGGGCAATCCGGAATTTGGCTGTGAACTTGAGTCGATTGACTTTGCTGCCTTTGCGAAAGCTTGTGGTGCAACTGGTTTTACAATTGATGACCCAGCAAACTGCGGCGCGATCCTCGACTCTGCACTTGCAACACCGGGTCCAGTTGTGATTGAAGCAGTTGTCGATTCGCTAGAGCCGCTAGTTCCGCCAAAAGTCAAATCCGAAGAGGCAGCCATGCTTTCTGAAGCGCTGAAACGAGGCGAACCTAACCGTGAGCAAATTGCTGCTAATATCGTCCGCGTCTCAAACATTTCCCAGGTACGAGAATTAATTTAAAGCTTCAATTAGCAATGAGCCACTACTAAAAGGAACGTTTTATGCTCGTTGTCCATCATCTTAACAATTCGCGATCGCAGCGCGTGCTATGGCTGCTTGAAGAATTAGGTATCGAGTACGAGATCAAGCGCTACGAACGCGACACAAAGACGATGATGGCACCAGAGTCTCTGCGTCAAGTCCATCCGCTCGGCAAGTCACCAGTAATCACAGATGGAGACCTGACGATTGCTGAGTCGGGCGCTATCATCGAATATCTAGTGGATCGCTACGGCAATAATCGGCTAGTCCCAGCATCGGGTACACCGGAGCGTCTGCGCTACACTTATTGGCTGCACTACGCTGAAGGCTCTGCAATGCCACCGCTGGTGATGAGGATTATCTTCAAAAATTTTGAAACAAAAGACAGCAAGGCGATGGATGGATTCATCGCACCCCAGATTAAGCTTCACTTTGACTACATCGAAGACGAACTCGGTAAAAGTACGTGGTTCACAGGCGAGGAATTCACCGCAGCCGATATCCAAATGAGCTTTCCCCTGGAAATCCTCGCCGGAATCCCCCAAGAGGTCGAGAGCCGACCAAAGATCAAGGAATTTCTCGATCGCATTCATGCACGACCTGCTTACAAACGTGCGCTTGATCGTGGAGGCAGATATGACTTATCCTTTGATTAATTTTATGCGGTGGTAACGACAAGAAAACTTTTTTGTAGTCAGGAATGCGCGTCCTGATTGAAGAATTGAAGAGGACTAAAGTCCTCACTACCGCTTTATTTACTCCATTGCTTGAATTTGCTTGTTGGCTTCTGCTTGCGATCGCACCATTGCTTGCTTTAATGGTTGTTGTCCAAGCATGGCGCTGACAAATTGATTGTCAAAGTTGTTCATAATCACTGCCGGATATTTACCCGCCTGCCACGGTATGGCATAATTAACACCTGTAACGAATGGCGATCGCATCAAGTCTTTTTCATAACCTAAATTTTCTGCGACTGATTTGCGCGTCGGTAGTGCAAACCCGGTTGCTGTCCAATGAAGCATTCCTTGTTTGCCTGTCAGATAAGACATCAACTCCCAAGCTTCTGCTTTGTGCTTCGCTTGTTTGTTCATCACATAGGCAACTGTAAATACCATAGTGCCTTTTTTGTCATTCATTGTCGGCACTTCTGCGGTAGCAAATTCTAGCTTGGGAAAGGTTTCTGTAAGATAGGGAATTGCCCAATTACCTTCAATCACCATCGCTGCTTTACCTTGACCAAACATTTCACTACCTGAGTTTGTCCCTACATCAGATTTTTGTGCGGAGGTGCGGTCTTTTTGATACTGGTCTACGGCTAACTGCAATCCTTGTATACCCGCAACACTTGCAAAGGCAGCATAATTATTTTCTGTCACAAGTTGCCCGCCAAAGGCTTTGATTTTATAAGCTTGACGCGCTAATTCGGGAATTTCCCCAAAGCCATATTGATCGATTCTGCCGTCTCGATTGCGATCCACCGTCAACAGCTTCGAGTCGCTGCGGAGTTCATCCCAAGTTGTCGGAGGACTGCTCAAATTAGCTGCGGCGAAAGCTTGTTTATTATAAAACAGTGCCAGTGTAGAATAATCTTTAGGCAAACCATAAATATGATTTTGGTATTTGAAGCTGTCGAGTAGCGTCTGCTGAAAGTCAGCTAAGTCAAATTCTGGTTTGATGTAAGCATCAAGAGGTTCTAAGACATCCTGACTCATCAAAAAAGGAGCCTCAAACACATCCAAATAAAACACATCGGGTGCAGCTTCGCCGACAAAGCGAGTTTTAATCACATCCATGTATTGGTCATTGATGACTTCATGCTTGACTTTTATGCCTGGATGTTGTACTTCAAAGTCGTTTAAGACTTGTCTTAACAATTTTTGTTCAGCCGGATTAGCTGCCCAGCTGCTGAGTTTAACGATAACTGGTGCTGGTGCATTATGTGCCGCTAGTGGTAATTTTTGGCAAGCGATAATGGTGAAGGCAATGGCGATCGCTACTACTACTCGCAAAAATTTCCACACGTTACTTATCACTCCTTCGGTGCGTATGTTTCTTTTCACTTCTCTTATAGCTTCTCTGACTGGGGATTGATATATTGTTGAGAAATGCAAGTTAAGATAACAAGTAATTACCAGCACGGCTGAATAAAATAGACAAGTTCGCAGTCAGCGCAAAGAGCGCTCTGAAATTTGAGTACTAAAATACTCACTATGCTCTGGCAATTAATGCAGTTATACATTAGAAAGTTATAATAACCACCGAGATAGTAAATGGATTCTGTTGAGTTTGATATCGATGCTCCTTTAGTTCCAGGAATTACTAAGGTAGCAGGACAAGAAACAGCAATTTCTCCTACCGCCAAACCCAAAACACCAATTACTAAAGATGCTATTCGCACTTCGTTGCGAGCTTCAACTATAGATGGTGCTTTCGCTGCGGTTTACACAATTACCACCACCGGCATTTTGCTCAGTAACTTCCTCGTGGAGTTACATGCTAGTCCTGTGGCTATTGGGATGCTTACCTCAATCCCAATGTTGGTAAATCTAATTCAGCCAGTAGGTGCATATCTTTCAGAACGCATCACAAGCCGCTTCCGCTATTCGCTTTGGACTAATGGTCCGGCTCGCTTAGTGTGGCTAATTCTAGTACTTGGTATTGTAGCCTTCAGCTGGGGACTAGTTAATTCTCACCAACTGGTTATCTTGACGTTGGGGATTCTTCTAGTCAGTAATGTGTTTAACGGACTGGGAGGTGCATCTTGGCTAAGTTGGATGGCTCAGATAGTTCCCCGCAGATTGCGCGGGCGCTATTTTGGGTTACGCAACAGTGTAGCTAGCCTGACTAATTTAATTTGTGTAGCTTTAGCAGGTATAGCTATATCAAAGTGGTATAGTGGCGCAATCCAAGGTTATGGCGTGGTTGTGTTTGTTGGCATTCTGGCGGCAATTATCAGTTTAGGGTGTCAGTACTTTCAGGTTGATATTAATCCGCAGCAGCAAAATACTTTACCCGATCAAATAAGTGAAAACAAGGCTCTTTCAATCGAAGCGGTTGATAGCGATTTGCCGAATACCGAGAATACAGAAACAAACAGTGATTTAGCTTTATCTGGAGATTCCAGTACTGGCAAAAGCATCCTCAAGGATTTTAACTTTTTGATGTTTCTGTTGTATTTCGGCTTATGGATGTTTGCCGTTAATCTCGGCGCTCCATTTTTTAACTATTACTTGTTGGACACGCTGGATATAGATGTCAGTTGGGTGACGATTTACGGTAGCTTGCGGGCAGGGGCAACTTTAGTGATGCTTATTCTCTGGGGCAAGTTGGCAGACAAAATCGGCAATCGTCCAATCTTGCTTATCGTCGGGCTTGTGTTAGCACTTACACCGCTGCTGTGGCTGTTAGTTGGTAATAGTCCGCTTGATATTTGGGTCTGGTTGCCATTGTTACACATCCTTCTCGGCGTAACTTGGGCGGCTATTGACTTGTGTAATAACAACATCCAACTAGGAATAGCACCAGCTAGACATCAAGCAATTTATTTTGCGATCGCTGCTGCGGTGGCTGGAGTTAGTGGTGCATTAGGTACAACCATAGGCGGCTTCGTCGCTGAATTCTCTATTTATGGCGGCTTACTCGGATTATTCGCTATCTCTGTAATATTCCGGCTAGCAGCTTTCATTCCCCTCCTCTTTGTGCGAGAACCGAAACACTAATTAGGGGAATTGGGAATTGGGCATTGGGCATGGGGCATGGGGCATGGGGCATAGGGCATGGGAAAAAGATTTGACTTTATTCTCACGTTCCCATTGCCCATTAAACAATTGCCCATTGCCCAATGCCCATTTTCCATTACCCATTACCCATTATCCATTCCCCCATCTTCTTACTCAACTGCGGTAGAACTTAACGATCTAGTTTCCCACAACACCATATGAGGGGTGGTTGGTGCTGGCTGGTGTAAGGAAATCAGCTGCGCTAAAGTGTTTTTTAACTGGGTACGAGGTACGATGTCATCGACAAAGCCGTGTTTTAACAAATCTTCAGCAGTCTGAAAATCATCGGGCAGTTTTTCGCGCAAAGTTTGCTCAATCACTCGCCGACCTGCAAAACCGATCATTGCTTTTGGTTCTGCCAAAATTATATCGCCTAACATGGCAAAACTAGCAGTAACGCCGCCTGTGGTGGGATTGGTTAAAACAGGAATATACAATAGTCGTGCATCTTGATGCCGTTGTAGGGCTGCGGAGATTTTCGCCATCTGCATCAAAGAAAGCATTCCTTCTTGCATTCTTGCACCACCAGAGGTGCAGATGATAACTACAGGATATCGCCGCTGAGTCGCTTGCTCAATCAGACGGGTGAGTTTTTCACCAACCACCGAACCCATGCTACCACCCATAAATCGGAAGTCCATGACTCCAAGAGCGATGGGTAAATTATTGATTTCGCCTAAACCAGTTTTTACAGCATCGATTAAGCCAAGTTTTTCTTGAGTTTCTCGCAGGCGATCGCTATAAGGTTTGCGATCGCGAAATTGCAGAGGATCGGCAGGACGCAAATTCTCATCTATAGGTTTCCACGTATTCGCATCTATCAATTGGCGGATGCGCTCTTCGCTATCCACTCGATTATGATGTCCGCATTCAGTGCAAACCATTTGATTCGCCTTCAGGTCTTTGGCATATGTCAATACACAACACTTAGGACATTTATTCCACAACCCATCAGCAATTTCCCGCTCTTGGCGTTCAACACTGATAGAGCCTGATTTACGTCGATTTGCAAACCAATCTAACAAAGACTTTAAACCGCGTGATTCTTCGTTGTTTGCCATTTTTATCTTATGCAAGGTGTACTAAGTTCAAAACAGATCAATCCGCTTTGCGTGGTCTTTTATATTTTGCCCTTTGTGAATAAATATACAACGAATCACGATTGACAAATAACTCATGACCACTTATTCCAATTTATCTTCTAAACGCTAATCGACTTAGAGCATGTGCCTTTGGTGCCAGCTTAACGAAAATACATAAACCAATTCAAGTCTATTATTCCTTTTTTAGGGAATTTATCAGCAGTTTTGCATTTCTTTGATAGACGCGAACGCAATGGCAAAGGAGTTATAGTACCAGCCTCCAAATTAATAATTTTTGTTGCTTTCTGATTGAGAGTCAGCATCTACCTCACATTAATACTCAACCATCCCAAAATTCCTCATGTAGGTGGGGAGTAGGAAGTAGGGAGTAGGGAAAGAATTTTTTCACTTACATTTCTTCAAAAAGCCCCGCACGCGTTGATGTAGTCAATTGTTAACTGTTAAGAGGGTTATCCTAATCACCACTTGATATTACCAAAAGCTAAAAGACAGATGGCGTAATGGTGGTTACAGTCGGGGAGATGGGGGGAGGGGGAGATGGGGGGACAAGGGAGATGGGGGGACAAGGGGGATAAGGGAGACAAGGAGGACAGAGGTAAATTTTGATTTTTAACTCCTAACTCTTAACTCCTAACTCTTAACTTCCCACTTCCCACTCCCCATTCCCCATTACCCATCAAGTAACGGGGAAAAATAATCTGATGTAGCTAGATAAAATTGCTTCGCCACCAAAAAGAGCGATCGCAGCTCCTAAAGCCAGAAACGGACCAAAAGGCATCTTTTGTCCCCACTTCTTTTTTGATAATATAATTGCACTGCTACCTGCTAAGGCTCCGAGGGTACAGGCGAGAAAACCAGCTAAAAGCAAAAGCTTCCAACCTAACCAAGCTCCCATCATCGCTGCTAGTTTGGCATCACCTCCACCCATCGCTGTTTTCCCAAAAGCGATAGAACCAAATATAGCGATCGCATCAAATAACCATAAGCCTAATACAGCTCCGACTATCCCCCGCATCAAATGATGAACTAGTCCACTCCAGCTAGCTTCTGGTAAAAAACCAACAATCATTTGAAACACAATCCCCAACACTAACCCAGACTGTGTTAATTGATTGGGGAGAATCATACTATCAAAGTCGATGAGCGATAGCGCTAATAACCAACTACAAAAAGCCCAATAGCCGATTGTCAAAATTGAAACTTTAAATACAAAGAAAACTAGTATAAAAATAATGCCCGTTATCGCCTCTACCACAGGATAACGAACAGAAATCTTACTTTTACAATAACGGCAACGCCCTTTTAACCACAGCCAACCCAGCACAGGAACGTTATCGTGTGCTTTTAGCTGCCTCAAGCAATGGGGACAGCGAGAAGGAGGAAAAAGAATCGACAATTTAGCAGGTAGCCGATAAACTACAACGTTGATAAAGCTACCGATAGATGCACCCAAAGTGAAAACAATTACACTCGTCGGGACGAGTATCAATAAGTCCATATAGTTAGTGGATATTGGATAGTGGGGCATGGGGCAATGGGCATTTTGAAGAGGGGAAAAGGGTAAAGGGGAGGCAGTGCGTTGCAAAGCCAGTGCTGTGCGGAGGTCACGAACGTTGAGGCACAGCCTTTGTTGGGGTTCCCCCCGTTGTAGCACCTGCCGTGAAAGGGAAAAGGGGAAAGAATTATTACCAATGCCCACTTGGACGATGCCCGCTTGCCCCATGCCCCATGCCCCATGCCCCATGCCCCATGCCGCACTATCCACTATCCACTATCCACTATCCACTAACTAATACATATACGATTCAATCTGATTTAAAGGCACAAAACATTCTTGCGGTAAAAGGACTGGTTGAGTAGTAAAAATTACTTTGCCACGAAGAGTAACTCGATTAATTGCTACTCCTGAAGCATGTCCAACTATTTCCGGGTGTACCTCGCAGTAAGTGTAGTAAATTTGTCCAGCCGATCTGATCACTGAGGGATCGATTAAGGGTGGCTGGTTTTGTGAATTGCTAAAATTCGCTTGCCCTTGTCGTAAAGCGTACACTAGTTATTTTGTTTGCTTTCTAAGTTTGTATCTAGTCTATATGAAACTTTGAAAAAACAGTTGCCAAATTGTCCAACTTTGAGGAGAGTGGGGGACAAGGGAGACAAGGGAGACAAGGGGGACAAGGGGACAGGGGGCAGGGGGACAATTTCTTTCTATTACCTATTCCCAATTCCCAATGCCCAATGCCCAATGCCCAATGCCCCATGCCCAATGCCCAATGCCCAATGCCCAATTACCCATTCCCTAATTCCAATGCTTGAATGAGTGTCTCACCCATAGAGCGACAACCTAAAAGATTCATTCCGGGAGACATTATATCTCCAGTGCGATCGCCTTTTTCTAAAACTTGCGATACTGCTTTTTCGATTTTGTCTGCCGCTGCACTTTGATTTAAGCCGTAGCGTAACATCATTGCTGCACTCAAAACCTGCGCTAAGGGATTTGCTTTATCTTGTCCTGCGATATCTGGGGCTGAACCGTGGACGGGTTCAAACACTCCAGGACCTTTATCGCCTAAACTCGCAGATGGTAACATACCGATACTACCAGTTAACATCGCCGCTGCATCCGAGAGAATATCGCCGAATAAGTTGCCCGTAACGATAGTATCAAACTGCTTGGGAGCGCGAACTAATTGCATCGCGGCTGCATCGACATACATGTGAGATAGTTCAATGTCGGGATATTCTTGAGAAAGAGAAGTAATGCGATCGCGCCATAATTGCGATACTTCTAATACATTCGACTTATCCACCGAACATAGTTTACCCCCACGTTTTCGCGCTGCTTCAAAAGCCACTCTGCCGATGCGTTCAATTTCCGATTCGCTGTAAACCATCGTATTTATACCGCGCTTCTCACCAGTTTCTGTTTCAAAAATTCCCTTCGGTTTACCAAAGTAAATTCCGCCTGTGAGTTCGCGCACCACCATAATATCCACGCCTTCGACAACTTCTTTTTTCAACGTAGAAGCGTCAATTAACTGCGGTATAATCTTCGCAGGGCGCAAATTGGCAAAAAGCCCCAAACCCGCACGCAGTCCGAGTAAACCGGCTTCTGGGCGCAAATGAGAAGGCAAAGAATCCCACTTATAACCACCAACAGCGGCGAGTAAGACAGCATCACTATTGCGACACATTTCTAAGGTATCAGCTGGCAGAGGTTCGCCTGTAGCCTCAATTGCTGCACCACCCATCAGGGCTTGTTGAAATTCAAACTGTAAATCAAATTGCTTACCGACGACTTTTAGCACGTCTACCGCAACGTTGATGATTTCGGGTCCAATGCCATCGCCGGGAAGTAAAGTAATGCGGTAGTTCTGAGTCATAGTTGGTTTTTACTGGGTAGATGTGCGATCGTAAGCGCAGATTAAATATCATACCTAGCAAAATGTCCCAATGGAGTTTTTAATTTATTTAGATGTATGTTGCTTGAATCGTCCTTTCGATGACCAGACACAAGAACGCATTCGTTTGGAAGCTGAGGCTGTAATGCTGATTTTAAATCGTTGTCAAAACAGTCAATGGCATTTACTAGGTAGCGAAGCCATTGATGTTGAACTCAGACGCACCCCAGATAAAGAGAGAAAACGGCAAATGTCGGGATGGGCTGCTTTAGCCATAACTAAAATTAGCGTCACCGAACTAATCAAGTCTCGTACTATTGAACTCACAAATCTAGGATTTAAAGCCTTTGATGCATCCCATATTGCTTGTGCAGAAGTTGCAAATGCTGATGTCTTTTTAACAACTGATGACAGGATGTTGCGTTTAGCAGCAAGACATAGTGGGATGCTACAAGTAAGAGTAGAGAACCCGTTGCGCTGGGTACTGGAGGTAATAAATGATAGACGTTAGCAAACTGACTCAAGCCCAGATCAGGCAACTGGGAATAGAAGCACTGACTAAAGCGCTTGGTCCTATTGGCATGGCGCGATTTATGCAGCAATTTGAGATGGGCAGTGGGGACTATACGCAAGATAGGGATCAAATCTTGGGAGATCCCACTGTTGAGGAAATCTTTGCCGAGATTGAACAGATGCGGCAGGAACAGCAGAAAAAGGCTTGAAAAGAATCAGGTAGAGAAATATTGATACTTGTCATTGATTTTAGTTGTTTGGTTTCTCTACAATAATTATGGCAAGCTTTGCCATTTACAGTCATGAGTGTTAAATAGTGCGTAGACACAAATTGAGTGTTAGTGACTAATGTTGCAAGGTAGACCGCTCCCATAAGTTCGGGAGGCGCTCCCATAAGTTCGGGAGGCGCTCCCATAAGTTCGGGAGGCGCTCCCATAAGTTCGGGAGGCGCTCCCGTTACGAGCAAGACCGCTCCCGTTACGAGCAAGACCGCTCCCGTTACGAGCAAGACCGCTCCCGTTACGAGCAAGACCGCTCCCGTTACGAGCAAGACCGCTTTCGTTACGAGTTAGACCGCTCCCGTTACGAGCAAGACCGCTCCCGTTACGAGTTAGACCGCTACACTTGCAATATTAATAACTACAGCTTAAGTATGGTTACACCAACTTCAACATTGCTGATGATAACTTAAGCATTCAAAGGTAAGGACGCACAGTTATGCTCTTATACTGCGTGTTGCATCCAAAATTTTTGTATTTTCTTTATTTTGCCAAAAGCCGGAATATTACACAGCAAAGTTGTATACAATCTCAGCAATAACCTGATAATGACCCAGTTATGCCGCCAAACTACTCCGGTCAAAATCTCCGAGGTCGCTCTTTTAAAGGTCAAAACCTGACTGGGGCAAACTTTAGCAAGGCAGATATTAGAGGGGCAAATTTTAGCAACGCTATTCTCAAAGGTGCTGACTTCACAGGTGCTAAGGCTGGACTACAGAAACGTTGGGTGATTGGGTTGCTCATAGTCTCATGCCTACTGTCGGCAATATCAGGGTTTTTATCAATTTTCATTGGTGTATTAGTAGCATTTATTTTCGACTTTCAAAACACTAAAAACTTCGTTACAGGGATAGTCTTCCTGGTTATGGTGGCAGTCTTTTTTATTGTCACTAGCCGCAAAGGTTTAACAACTGATTTAGCAGCCTTCGCCTTCGCCTTCGCCTTCGTCTTCGTCTTCGCCAAAGTTTTCGCCGTAGCCGGAGCCTTCGCCTTCGCCGTATCCGTATCTGGAGCCTTCGCCTTCGCCTTCGCCGGAGCCAGAGCCGTAGCCGGAGCCGTATCCGTAGCCGTAGCCGGAGCCGTAGCCGGAGCCGTAGCCGGAGCCAGAGTCGGAGCCGTAGCCGGAGACTTCGCCAGAGTTTTCGCTTTCGCCGGAGCCTTCGTTTTCGCTGTATCCGGAGTTTTCCTAGTTTTTAGCGCTTACATTGGCTGGCGTAGTTTAGCAGGAGATGAAAAAGATGCTTGGGTTCGCTCATTCGCTCTTGCCTTTGCTGCTACAGGTGGAACCAGCTTTCGCAATGCTGATTTAACCGATGTTGATTTTACTGGCGCAAGCCTGAAAAACACAGATTTCAGAAAGGCAAACTTGACACGCACACGTTTTTATGAAGCGAAAAAACTTGACTTTGCCAGAGTAGACGATACGATATTAACTAAATTAGCTGTTCTAAAATTACTCGTCACTGGCAATGGTCGAGGAAAATCTTATGCTGATGCTAACCTGAAAGGCGCTAACCTCATAGGCGCAGATTTGAAAGAAGCTAATCTTAAAAATGCTGATATTAGTGAAGCCACCTTCCAAGGAGCTTGTTTAGAGTGGGTAAATCTAACTTTAACTCAAGCTGTTAACACTAATTTTACCAGCGCTAAAATGACCGGCGCTTGTGTGGAAGCGTGGAATATTGAAAGCACAACTAAGTTAGATAATGTCGATTGCCGCTTTGTCTATCTTCTAGAATATCCCAAGCCAGAAACCGATGACAGAGAACGCCGTCCGAGTAGTGGCGATTTTCAACCAGGAGAATTTACCAAACTATTTGAAGAGGTTTTAAATACAGTTGATTTAATATTCCGCAACGGCATAGACTGGAAAGCTTTTGTTAATGCCTTTCAAAATGTGCAAAATCAAAATGAAGACACAGAATTAGCCTTACAGAGTATTGAAAATAAAGGTGATGGCGTAGTAGTCGTTAAGGTTGGTGTGCCTGATGGTGCTGATAAACAAAAGATTCATAGTGATTTTACGCAAAATTATCAACTTGCACTGCAAGCCGTAGAAGAAAAATATAAAGCACAATTACAAGCTAAAGATGAGCAGATAATTATCTACTGTCAACAAAGCGGAGATATGAAAGAGATTATTAGTTTGTTAGCGAGTAAGCCTATAAATGTTTATAATAACCAAGAAAATCAAAATATGACTAACAGCAATGATGCCAGCCGCAAAATTAATATTGGCAGTGTCGGCGGAGATTTTAATGCTAGCGGACAAGCTTTGAATTTAGGTGAAATCAGCGGTACGGTGACAAACACCATCAACGAGTTACCAAAATCTGATGAACCAGAGAAACCGGGAATTAAGGAATTATTGACGCAATTGCAAACAGCAATTGAAGCTGATACGAATTTAGGTGAGGAAGATAAAGCCGAGGCTTTAGAACAAGTGAAGGCTTTAGCAGAAGCGGGGAAAAATCCCCAAGAAGGGGCGATGCAAAAAGCGGCGAAAACGGCTATGAAGATTTTAAAAGGGACAATTTCTGGCTTACCCAGCGCGGCAACATTGGTTGAAGAGTGTGGTAAATTGTTGCCGCTGATTTCCGGTTTTCTAGGGTTAGGGTAGCCCTGAGGCGTATTTTTGCTTTTGCCCGACACCCTAAAGGGTGCGGCTATACGAACAAAGTCCGCCTGCGCGGACTTAAAATGAAAAAGCCTACGCAGGTAGGCTTTGTTCGTGTAGTCCCAGGCTTCTAGCCTGAGGGAGGCTATAAAACCATTACGGACGAGGGGCGTTGAAGGCATCCCAGGCGGCTTTGGCAGCATCACTGAAGCGATCGCCTAACTGCGACACTTCCTTCCAAAACATCTGCCAGTTTTTGTCAGCTTCTTCTTGAATTGTCGCCCAAGAACGCTCAATGCGATCGCGCTCAATTACTCTTTCACCTTCCACCGCTTCTCTTGCCCGACGTATCGCATTTAAATACGTCTCGCGGGTGAGAGTACCTGCTGATTCTGCTTCAGCTTGAGCGCGTCTTTTCAACGCTTCAATTAACTCTTTAGTTTCGTGTTTCAAATCATCCGTTTCGCCAGCCATTTCTCTTTCCACCATTTCATTGGTTTGCGGGCTGACTTCAACAATTACTTCAATATTCTTGTTTGCATCCGACATGATTATATCTCCTTTTTGGGTAATAGATAATGGGTAATCGGTAATCGGTAATAGGTAATGGGTAATAGGTAATGGAAAAAGCTTTTTATTCCTTTCCCCCTTGTCCCCTTGTCCCCCTGTCCCCCTTGTCCCCTTGTCTCCTTGTCCCCTTGTCCCCCTCTCATCACACTCTTTGCAACCTGGGCAATTCTTGCTCTAATTTCAACAATGCTTCAACACGCGCTTCGGTGGAGGGGTGACTTGAAAACAAGCTGCTGAGGAATTGTCCAGAGAAAGCATTTGTAATTAACAATGGTTCAAATGCGGGATTTCCTGCCATTGGTATTTGTCGTGCTGTCGCTTCTAAGCGTTGCAGCGCACGAGCTAAAGCGCGGGGATTGCCTGTTAATCTAGCAGAACCAGCATCGGCGGAGAACTCTCGCGTGCGCGATATTGCTAGCTGAATCACGCTAGCTGCTAACGGTGCGAGAAATATTGTAAACAACAATCCTAAAGGATTTGCGCCTCTATTTTCATCTCGCGATCCCGATCCGCCAAACCATAAACTGTAGCTCAACATCTGGGATAAGAAGGAAATCGCACCCGCAATTGTAGCTGCAACCGCTTGGGTTAAGGTGTCACGATTCGCAACGTGTGTAAGTTCGTGGGCAATAACGGCTTCGAGTTCATCCTCTGGCAATAAGTTTAAAATGCCTTCAGTGACGGCTACCGCAGCATGTTCTGGATCTCGTCCTGTTGCGAAAGCGTTAGCCGCTGCACCAGGAACAATGTAAATGCTGGGCATGGGAAGATTGGCGCGATCGCTCAATCTCTGCACCATTTGATATAATTCTGGCGCTTGCTGCGGTGATACTGGCTGGGCGCGATAAGCTGCTAAAGCAATCTTATCTGATTGATACCAGGAAAATAAATTTGTGACTGCTGCTATAACAATCCCGACTATTACGCCACTAGTACCGCCAATTATCCAGTAACTAATCGCAATTAAAAGACCACTTAAGGCAGCTAGTAAAGCTGCGGTTTTCAATTGATTTCTCATATTTCTGCTTCCTTGAAGTCTGCTGTATTGATTTTTCAACTTTATCTAGACAACAGCATCACTTAAGTCGTAGCTTGATTGTATCCACCTCAACTCAGATTTATGGTGCAGAAAACCTATCACAAAAGTACGGTTTTCCTACTTCTGGAAAACAAATCATCATCTAAATTGACTTAATACTTTATCTAAGACCTCAATAAGTGAAAACAGCATCTATCTGGAGAATTAAATTTTAAAATATGATGATTTGATGAGAAACTAAAAATGATACAACAAGCGGAAATTCGCAATTGCATCGCCATTAGTTTAGGAGCGATCGCTGGTGCTTTAAGTCGATATTATCTAACTTTATGGTTTAGCGATCGCTTTGGAGTCAGTTTTCCCTATGGAACCTTTTTTATCAATATCAGCGGTTGTTTGGCGATGGGATTCTTCGCCACTTTCGCCTTAAATCATGTGACAATCATCTCTACCGAAGTGCGTTTGTTAGTTGCAACCGGATTTTTAGGTGCTTACACAACTTTCTCCACCTACGGTTTGGATACAGTTGCTTTATTGCGTAATAACATCTTCACAGCAACATTTTATTGGGCTGGCAGTGCAATACTGGGGATTATCTGCGTTCAGTTAGGCGTGATTTTAGCGAGATTGTGGAGGTAGCCAGCAAAGACAAGGAGACAAGGAGACAAGGAGACAAGGAGACAAGGAGACAAGGGAGACAAGGAGGAAAGGGGAAAGGCAAAAGGAATAAAAAGCTTTTTCCATTACCCATTACCCATTACCTATTCCACAAGGATCGCTCAGTTGGGATGAGTTTGGTGAAATGCAGTGGGAGGAAATTGAAGCGGGAGCACAGAAGCAAATCAACCAGGATTTAAAGTTGTTCGTAAGTTGTTAAGCGATAAGAGGTTTGACAAATGAAAAGTAATGGATTTGGCAAACTAGTTGCCTTTTTAAATCAGTTGGAACAAGAGCAAATCAATTACACTTTAGCCCATCATCGAGATGAAACCATTATGGTGAATGTGGCAGTTGCTGGGCAACGATGGGAAGTTGAATTTTTTGAGGATGGTTCAGTAGAGGTAGAACGATTTGTTAGTAGTGGGGAAATTGATGGAGAAGAAGTTTTGAGTGAGTTATTCGCTATGTATTCCTCAGAGAGTCATTCAGCAGAATTCACCCAAAACACTAACTTGGCAAGTACAACTTGATTGCGTGCGATCGTGCAGGACTTTTGTCAGATATCATGAGTTGTGAAAATCACTACACCAAAGATTTCTATTATCATTCCGGTTCTGAATGAAGCGGAAAATATCACACAAGCGATCGCTTCTACTCAACCGAGTACAAATATAGAAGTCATTGTTGTCGATGGCGGCTCACAAGATGACACTTATAAGATTGCTGATGATTTAAATGTCACAATTATATCCTCTATTCCCGGTCGGGCAGTGCAAATGAACAAAGGCGCAATTTTTGCAAAAGGGGATATTCTGCTATTTCTTCATGCGGATACACAGTTGCCGAGGGGATTTGATGTCATGATTCGCACAGCACTAGAAGAAACTGGCACAGTAGCTGGTGCTTTTGCCTTGCGAATCGATGCAGAAGTAGCAAGTCTGCGGTTGGTGGAATGGGGAGTGAATATGCGATCGCGTTTTTTACAAATGCCTTATGGGGATCAAGCAATTTTTTTAACCAAAGAGACATTTAACAAAATAGGCAATTTTCCGGAATTGCCCTTCATGGAAGACTTTGAAATCATGCGTCGTTTAAAACGCATCGGACGCATTACTATAATCCCCGTGCCAGTTATTACCTCAGCACGTCGATGGTTGCAAAAAGGAATTTGCAAAACCACCCTAATTAATCAAATCGTAATTATTGCTTATCTACTAGGTGTACCACCGCAACGACTTGTTAGCTGGTATCGGCAGAAAAAATTTAGGAAGATTTAAGCTACTTCTCATTTAACTAGCATATCTTGGTGATAAATAGTAATTGGAGATAATGAATTATTAAATGCAAAGTAGACTTTTGAGCCTTTGAGGTTCAAAGTTGACCCTCAGAAGCTCAACGTTCACCCTCAGAAGCTCAAAGTTCACCCTCAGAAGCTCAAAGTTCACCCTCAGAAGCTCAACGTTCACCCTCAGAAGCTCAAAGTTCACCCTCAGAAGCTCA
>NZ_JBPAOH010000142.1:0-20903 GCF_050875635.1 Tolypothrix sp. VBCCA 56010 | reverse complement strand
TCAATCCTAGTCTTGCTGGTTCAATATTTGCTGAATAAAAAGTATCATCTACTACAAAATTTTTTAGCGATCGCCCTGAGGAGAAAACTTTTTGGTTTACTGAGTGTCTCAGTTTGAATTTCTGCGTTGGGTGGAAATACGACATTCGCGCTGATTGCAACGCAGGCGAGGTGCCAAGAACGGGGGCGAAGATTGAGGAAGCCTTCAAGTTGCAGTCCTGGATGCAGGTTTCGACGCTTGTTGAGCGTATTCTTCTATCAGTCCTGGATATTCTTCGTAAGCGGGCAAGGTCTCGAAGCTATGAACCGCAGGGGTCGTCGCCCATGACAGCCTTTCTGTAGTCCAAGTTTCGATGAATGGCATGAACCATGACGCATCGTCTAGCATCGTCGCCCGAAGGTTGACAAACTCGTCTATTCCTTCCGGTCGAGTAAATATCCAACTCATGCAGTGCGGGCAGAAGTAATGGCGGGCTGCGCCGTGCAAGCCGCCGATAACCGGCTGACCTTTCAGTACCGAGAACCCAACGCTTGGGATCGCGACGCTTAAAGAAAAAGCGCTGGCGGTCATTCGCTGGCAACCCGTGCAGTGGCAAGCCATCGTAAGCAGAGGCGCGGCACTCACCTGAAGCCGCAGCTGTCCGCAACGGCATCCGCCTTCCCAAGGCAAATTCCAATCGTTCATGATACGGCTGTCTCCATTCTCTATTGATGATGTTGTGCGGATGGTTATTCCATCTGGTCTGATAATTCTACCATCAATCGTCCTGATACCAATTCTTGATGAAGCTGCGCTAAATAAGGCTTCAAGGATAAAGTCGCTTATATGTGAGAGATGCAATCATTTTAGGTGTAATTGCTTTGAGGACATCAGGGACTTCCAAAAAACAAAACATTTCCACCAAAGATAATGATTATTATGAAATATCTGTTGTCTGTTGTTTTTTTTGGAATAATTTATTCTTTGGAAGTCCCTTAGTCTAAACTCCAGTAATATTTACTAGTTGAGAATATCAGCCGACGACGCAACTGATATCCCAATTCATGCTACATTCTAAAGTTGATGCGAAGCAAGAAAAGCTTCAACTTCATCTGCCGTGGGTTGAGAAGCGATCGCTCCTGGTTTCATTGTCGTCAGCGCCCCTGTAGCATTAGCATAAGTAACAATTGCGCGTGCTGTTTCCGGGTTGCTCAAGCTTTGGATACCATGAATGAGTAATTGATGAATTAACCCTGCTAAAAAGCTATCCCCCGCACCGGTTGTATCAACTACAGGAATGGAAAAAGCAGGTAATTTGCCTTCATTTTCTCCCAGACAATAAGCGCTACCTTTATCTCCATCTGTTACTAATACACCTTCAATCGAATCAAGACGATGAGCGATCGCCCCCGCATCCGTGGTATCAAATAACCATTCGGCTTCTTCTAATGCTAATTTGAGAAAATCCACCCGCTTAAATAACGAGCGAATTTTCGGCGGTGCAATATCAGGATTTTTCCAAAATACCTCACGCCAATTGACATCTAGCATAATTTTCAAGTCAAATTGTTCTGCTAAATCAAGAGCGCGGTGAATTGACGAAGCACTTTCAGGATATGCTAATTCTAAAGTACCCAAAACCAGAAAATCTGCTTCTTGAAATAGCGATTGTGATAATTCTTCAGCTTTGAGGCGAGCATCAGCAAATTCAGAGGTATCATATTCACCAAAGCCAGAAAAAGTGCGATCGCCCTCTAAAGAGCGTGTAACATAAACTTGCCGCGTTGGTGCTGTAGGATGACGTTGCACGCCCGTTATATCTACACCTACTTCTTCTAACAACTTTACCAGAGAATTCCCAGGTTCATCTTCACCCACACAACCGATAAAGCCCGCTGGCGTTCCCAACTTCACTAAAGCACAGGCTACGTTAGCTGGTGCCCCTCCTGGATAAGGAGTCCACGATTTAACTTCTTCTAGCTTTAGCCCTAATTGATCGGCTAAAAGATCAAACAAAACTTCACCCAAGCACAAAACACGGGGATTGCTCATTTCATTATAGATTTTCGATTTGTCACTAGGAATTTCCAGTATAAAATCTACAACAATCTGCTTCTTCTGTCGCCAGTTGTTCACAGAATTAAATAGCCATTTTTGCTACTTATATAAGCTGTAGATGCTCCTAGTTTGGGAAAATTACTAAGTAATAGTTAGTAACTTTATTTTATTTAATGTATAAAAAGCAGCAAATTATTTGCATTTGGTTTGAGTGCCATAAATTTTAATTATAAAGAGAATATTGACAATCGTATTACTGCTAAGACTTGAAATCCCTAGCTAGCAAAGAATCTTCTAGAATTAGAGAGAGCGATTGAGTACATATACCAAGGGAGGATTGAAAAAGTCATGGCTGGTGGCGAGTCTCAGACCCCTGTTAGTCTGTCAGATAGAGAACTGCAAATTATCGATTTAGTAGCCGCTGGCTTAACTAACCAAGAAATTGCAGGGAAACTAGAAATAAGCAAACGTACAGTTGATAACCATATCAGCAACATCCTCACCAAAACGCAGACAGAAAACCGAGTAGCGCTTGTGCGCTGGGCTTTGCAGTGGGGCAAAGTCTGTTTAAATGATGTAAATTGCTGTGCTCTGCCTAATCCGAACGATTAAACGCCTAGTAGTGACGCGATTTATCGCGTCTGTCATCATAATAAAGGGCATGGGGCATGGGGCAATGGGCATGGGGCATGCGGCATCGGACAATGGGTATGGGGCATGGAAAGAATTGTATTAGAACCCGCACCCGCGTAAAGCCGCTTCTTTAATTCCCATCCCCCATTCCCCATTCCCCATTCCCCACTCCCCATTCCCCATTCCCCAATGCCCAATGCCCTATGCCCAATGCCCCATTCCCCATTCCCTAACAAAAATTAGCAACAATCTACGGGCTGAAACGCTACATTTGAAACAAATCTATGTTGCTCCATTTTTTCGTAGGGAGCAGTGTTGCTATGAATACCTCTGCTTCTGCCAAACAAACCTCATCTTTCCTTGATTTTTTTAACTTTGATTTAACGGCACCAATGTCTGGAAAAGTTGCCAATGTCGGTTTTATTGACTCAGATTTTGGGCAACCTACACAAGATGCCGATTTACTCAAACAGCTATCCTTTGTACCGGGGTTAAAAGAAATTCTCATGCTGCGGCAGGTTCACGCCTTAGAACATGCTACTGTATGGGTTCTGGGTCAATCAACTTCATACTCAAGCAATTTTCAAGTTGATAACGAACTATTAAGCGGTTTATCTACCGAGCAAGGATTTTACCTTTATGGTGAAGTAAATATTAGTAACTTGCGACGTGCGGTAACACTCGCTTTACATCGCCTCACCAATGGAGAAGTTGATTTAGCCGTGCATCCGAGGTGCGGTACAAATGCATCAGTCGCAATGCTGCTGACAGCTGGGTTAGCGATGGGGATGCATCTGCTGCTTCCATTTCGTCCAATTGAGCAACTAGTTGGTTTGGGTTTGGCAGCTACCACAGCGGCTGAAATAGCACCAGATATCGGTGCTTTAGCGCAGCGATATGTCACTACTGCCATACCTTTTAACTTGGCAATTGAAAATATTACCGTCACTCGCGATATGTGGGGACGCGAAGCGCATTTTGTCAAGGTGCGCTGGCAAGAATAAGGCAGGGGAGGCAGGGGGCAGGGGAGGCAGGGGAGAATTACTTTTATTAAGCTTTTCGTAAAATCAAATAAGCTGTTATCCTGAACTGTGCGTGATTTGATTAAGTATTAAAACTAGCGTATGGAAACGGAATACATTCACGGATACAGCACCACCGAACAGAAGCGTTTATTAGGACAAAGCCGAATATTATCAGAATACATTTTCCGAAATATTGACTTGACAAATTGCCAACACCTGTTAGAAATTGGTGTGGGTGTAGGCGCACAGACTATCTTACTGTTAGAAAAATTTCCGCATCTGCACATTACTGGGGTGGAATTGTCAGAAGTACAACTTGCTCAAGCAAAGGAAAATTTGGCGATGTTTCCGCAGTTTGCCAAGCGATACGAGATAATTCAGGCTGATGCGAAAAAGCTGGATAATTTGGATACTGCGGGTATAGATGCTGTTTTATTTATCTGGGTGTTAGAACATATACCCCAACCAAAAGAAGTATTAGCAGAAGTACGCCGCGTTATACCAACAAATTCTTTAATAAGTATTACCGAAGTTTTTAATGATAGCTTATTTTTGTACCCGCCATGTCCAGCAGTGATGAATTATTGGCGTAACAGCATCGATTTTCAATATTCTATTCAGGGAGATCCTAACGTTGGCGCTCGTCTTGGTGTACTGTTGAGCGATACTGGCTATCGGGATATCGAAGTTACACCCTGCATCGTACATTTAGATAAGCGATCGCCTCAACAAAGATTAACTATCTTACAGTATTGGAAAGATTTGATGTACAGTCATCTCGACAGCATGATTCAAGCTGGATACACCACATTCTCTGAATGGGAAAAAGTCGCTGCTGAAATGGATATCCTGATGGAAAATCCCGAAGCTGTATTTTATTACAATCCCATGCAAGCGACAGCAAAAATATAAAATCCTTTTTCAAGGATTAATATTGTCAAGGAATTTTTATGATGAGAAAGCTTTATTTTTTACTACCTGGGACAGATGGCAAATTTGCCTGCGGTGGTCTATGGGTAGAGTTAAATACAATTAAACTCGCTCAACAATTTTGTCATGCTGATGTTGTGACTTATCGACAAAGAGAATCAGGTAAGCTTTTTTTAGATGATTTGTTGAAAGAGAAAAATTTAGATGATGTTATTTTTGTGATTAGTTGGGGATTTGATGTAGCTAAACTTGCTCGCAAATTACAGCCACATAATATAGTTTATCATGCCCACAGTGCAGGTTATAAATTTCAACTGCCGACGAATATTCCCATCATCGCTGTCAGCCGAAATACAATGGGATATTGGGGACAACATTCTCCGCACTCTCTTATCTATTATTTGCCCAATCAAATTGGTAATCAATTTCAAAACTTAAATATTCAGCGCGATATTGATGTTTTAATTCAAGCTCGAAAATCTTCTGAATATTTAATGAAAGAATTAATTACCGCTTTGCAGCAGCAATGTAAAGTATTAGTTGTTGATTCTTATGTCGAAGATTTAGCAAAGCTGTTTAATCAAGCTAAAGTATACCTCTACGACTCCGCAGAATATTGGGCACAACAAGCTGTCAGTGAAGGCTTTGGAATGCAACCGCTAGAGGCTTTAGCTTGTGGGTGTCAAGTTTTTTCTAGCATTAACGGCGGACTTTCTGATTATTTAGATCCGGGATTTAATTGCTATAAAATTGCTGGATATTCAAAAGAATATGATGTAAAACGTATTTTTAAAGCACTTGAACATCCATCATATTCAATCCCAGAACATATTTTAGCAGAATATCGATTAGAAAATATTAATCAGCGGTTGCAAGTAATTATAGATGAATTAAATGATTTTTTTGACCACAAAATACATCACCCTGGCAATATCGAAAGTTTAACGCAAATGCGTATCGCAAAATTACGCACAAAAAATATTTTTGATAAATTAAGAAAGAAATATTTTTCTAAGTAGTAAGCGCTAAAGCGCTTTCAAGTACTAAAGTACTTACTACTTTACAAAACTTAAACACAAGAGGTGTGATGATTCGTAAGTTATTGGTGACGGGTGGTGCTGGATTTATTGGCTCGAATTTTGTCCATCACTGGTGTAAAACTTATCCAGATGACCGAGTGGTGGTGCTAGATGCACTAACTTATGCGGGAAATCGTGGTAATTTGGCTGCTTTGGAGAAAGAAGAGAATTTTCGCTTTGTGAGAGGGGATATATGCGATCGCACTCTCATTGACAAATTACTCCAAACAGAAAATATCGACATAATAGCCCATTTTGCCGCCGAATCTCACGTTGACCGCTCAATTCTCGGTCCTGGTACTTTTGTGCAAACCAATGTAGTAGGAACTTTTACCTTACTAGAAGCTTTTCGTCAACATTGCCAAACAAACAATCAACCTTTAAATTATCGATTCTTACACGTTTCTACAGATGAGGTTTATGGTAGTTTAGCACCAGATGACCCAGCTTTTTGCGAAACTACACCTTATGCTCCCAATAGTCCCTATTCAGCTTCTAAAGCAGGGAGCGATCACTTAGTTCGTGCATATTACCATACTTACGGACTTCCAACAATTATTACGAATTGTTCCAATAATTACGGTTCCTATCAGTTTCCAGAAAAGCTAATTCCTCTGATGTGCATCAACATTTTGATGGGTAAACCTTTACCGATTTACGGTGATGGTAAAAACGTGCGAGATTGGCTTTATGTTGGCGATCATTGCAGTGCAATAGAAGTAGTGATTCAGCGCGGCACACCAGGAGAAACTTATAATATCGGTGGCAATAATGAAGTAGAAAATATCAGCCTCGTGCAGATGTTGTGTCAGTTAATGGATGAATTAGCATTTGATTTGCCGGTGCGTCCTTCGCAGAAGTTGATTACTTTTGTTAAAGATAGGTTGGGACACGACCGAAGATATGCAATTAATAGCAATAAACTGCAAACTGAGTTAGGGTGGACACCTTCAGTAACAGTAGAAGAAGGTTTACGTCTCACCGTTGAATGGTATCTCACTCACCGCGATTGGTGGGAACCACTTTTATCTGAAGAATATCAGGCTTATTATCGCAAAAATTATCTTCAATCTGCGAATTAAATAAAACCGTAGTAAGCGCTTCAGCGCTTTCCTAAGCACGAAGAGTGCTTACTACGCAGCTTAACATCCGCCGATACGACCTCTGTAAGGGGCATCAATAGTAGGCTTAACAATCGGGTTCCACCCCTCTATCACCTGCACATAGTAGCGGTCTGTACCGTCCCGATGGGGAATAGTTTGATTTACAGTCGGGACGGGAATGGTGTAATCAGCTTTTTCCAAATTTGGGTTATGTTGAGCAAGAATCTCTTCAACGGAAATGTTTTTCAGAGATTCGGCATCTACAGTGTGAAATTTTGGCTCATTCATAAAAATATCCTACTTCTATCTTTAACTACAATCCTTTACATCACGATTTCGTAACAATTAGTAACTGAAAGTAGCTTTCTTACTATTAAAGTTGTCAGTACTGGGTAACTTCTCGCTAAATTAGAGAAACTAGGCTGGTAAGTCGCGCAGGTGTCGAATGCTGCAAGCAGAACAGATATTACAAAATCGTTACCAAATTCAACGTCAACTCGGCAATAATGGAGTTCGCCAAACTTGGCTAGCAACGGATTTACAAGCTACTGATGTTGATAATTCTCTTGTTGTAGTTAAACTCCTTGCTTTTGGCGGTACTGTACAATGGGATGACCTGAAACTTTTTGAACGAGAAGCACAAATTCTCAAACAGCTAAATCATCCCCGCATTCCCCGATATCTCGATTATTTTTGTGTCGATGACCGAACACTTTGGTTTGGCTTGGTGCAAGAATATATTCCTGGTGAATCGCTCAAAGAACAACTTAATGCCGGGAAAAGGTTTAGCCAAAAAGAAGTTAGAAAAATTGCTGTAGAGATTTTAAATATTCTCATGCATTTGCATGAGTTGAATCCTACAGTATTGCATCGCGATATTAAACCGAGTAATTTAATTTGGGGTGAAGACAACCATATTTATTTAGTTGATTTTGGCGCAGTTCAAGATAAAGCCGCAAAAGAAGGTGTAACTTTCACTGTGGTGGGAACTTACGGTTATGCACCGATGGAACAATTTGGAGGTAGAGCGGTTCCTGCGTCGGATTTGTATGCGCTGGGAGCGTCTTTGATACATTTGTTAACAGGTACTGCTCCATCTGATTTACCAGTGCAGGAATTGCGGATTCAATTCGCTGACCGAGTTAATCTGAATTCGGCTTTTGTCAGTTGGCTGCAAAAGTTGGTAGAACCCGCACCAGAACAACGATTTACAAGTGCCCGTCAAGCGCTGGATGTACTCAAAAATGGTGTTGCTCTCAAAAGCGCTAAAAGCAATCAATTGCAGCGCAAAGAAATAATAAATAACTCTGGGTGCGGGATAAATAATACAGCCGAAGAAGTTCCTGATGAGATTAAGGGGTGGAACTGGGGTGCATTTCTATTACCTTGGTTTTGGTTGTGGACTAATCAAGTTTGGGTAGGATTGTTATGTTTTGTACCACAAACTGGTTTTGTCGTCACCTTCGCTCTCGGTGCAAAAGGTAATGAATGGGCTTGGAAAAGTAGAAGGTGGCGCAGTATCGAACAATTTAAAGAACATCAAAGAGGCTGGGCGATCGCCGGACTGATGATTGGCGCACCAATTAGTTTGCTGATATGGCGCGGTGCGATCGCTTTTCTTGCCTCGATGCTTTAATGGGGAATTGGGCAATGGGCAATGGGCATTGGGCAATGGGAATTGGGCATTAGGAATTAAAAATTGGGAATGCGTCTTTTACCATTACCGATGCCCCATGCCCTATGCCCCATGCCCCATGCCCCATGCCCTATGCCCCCTGCCCTATACCCACAGGACAAGCAACATTTGTTCCACCTAAGCCGCAATATCCGCCGGGATTTTTGGCAAGATACTGTTGATGGTAGTCTTCTGCGTAATAAAACTCAGGAGCATCTAAAATTTCTGTAGTAATCTTGCCATAACCTGCGGCGTTGAGGGCTTCTTGATAAGCGTCTCTTGATGCAATAGCCTCTTGCTTTTGAGTGTCAGAATACACGTAAACTCCCGAACGGTATTGAGTGCCAACGTCATTACCTTGACGCATTCCTTGAGTGGGGTTGTGATTTTCCCAAAAGGTTTTTAGCAAGTCTGAGTAACTGATTACCTTGGGGTCAAACACAACCAGCACTACTTCATTATGACCGGTCATGCCGCTGCATACTTCTTTATAGGTGGGGTTGGGAGTTGAACCCGCAGCGTATCCTACAGCGGTGGTGAAAACTCCGTCAAGTTGCCAAAATTTGCGTTCTGCACCCCAAAAGCAGCCCATACCAAACACTGCCATTTCCATACCTTGAGGAAATGGTGGCTTGAGGGGATTACCGTTAACATAGTGACGGTTGGTTAGTGGCATTTCTTCTGCCCGTCCTGGCAAAGCTTCTTCAGGAGTGGGCACGGTTAGTTTTTTACCAAATCCAAATATCGCCATTGTTTTTGCTTTAATTTCTGAATAATGTCTTTACCTTAGTTAATATTGTAAAGATTTTGGGTATGTGATGGTGTTCGGCGATCGCGCTAACTTCCAGGTTTTAACCGATCCAAAGCGAGATTTAGTTTTAAGACGTTGACTCCAGGTTCACCAAAGATGCCGAGAAAGCGATTGTCGGTGTTTTGGGCAATTAGGGTTTCGAGTTGATTGGGCTGGAGTTGTCGCGCATTAGCGACGCGGGTAATTTGTGCTTTGGCTGCTTCTGGGGTAATGTGGGGGTCAAGGCTGGAACCAGAGGTGTAAACTAAATCTGCTGTCGGTTGCACGCCGGCATTTTTCAGACGATTGAAGTCACCTTCGTCGTTTTTGCCAGAGATGCGAGCGCGCAATGCGGGATTGCTGGGAGCCAAGTTACTTGCACCGGATACTCCTGTTTTTAACACTCCGGCTTCATCTTTTTTCGGGTCTGCTGTACTGTAGCTAGTGGTGCTGGGACGACTATTAAAGTAGCGGTCTGTTGTAAAAGGCTGACCAATTAAAGCAGAACCGACAACTTGATTTTGGGCATTTTTAATCAGACTACCATTTGCCTGAAAGGGAAATACAATTTGTCCGCAGGCAATCATCAACAAAGGATAAATAATAGCTGTAATCACCCACAGTAACAAAGTAGAACGAACGGCTCTGCCGGCATCGCGTGCAAAACTCATTAGAATTTCTCCGGTACAAACATTACGAAAAACAGATATATTGAAAGACTCAAAACTACTAATCCTAATAGTCCCAATGCCCAAGATTGAGGGCGGGAAAGTGTTTCACCAGTAGCGGCGTAGACTATAGGTGCTACTATTAAGTTGAAACACATTGCTAAGAACAGATACAACGGCAGCTTTTGTCTGCGCCATTGATACCAAATTTCGGTTACTGTTTCTAATGTTTGGACTGAAATTTGTTGTGAGGGTATAAGATGTTTTTTCATATGTGTTGTTTTGTAGTCGGTGCAAAGAGGGCTGTTTGTGCTAACTATGACTTAGGCACTTATGATGGAGAAACGAACCACGAAGACACGAAGGACACGAAGGAAGAAGGATGAGAGAAAATTTTTACGTAAATTATAAGAGAGAAAAATTAAGACAAGGGTAGGATAATGTCGATTAGTTTGATGGCGATAAAGGGTGCAATTACGCCGCCAACACCATAAAGTAGGATGTTGCGTCTTAGCAGTTGATCTGCTGTGAGGGGACGGAATTTTACTCCTTTGAGTGCTAGGGGAATGAGTGCGGGGATAATCAGAGCATTATAAATTAGTGCTGAGACGATTGCAGATTGGGCGCTTTTGAGTCCCATAATGTTAAGTGCGCCAATTCCTGCTGCTGCGAAGATTGTGGGAATGATGGCGAAATATTTAGCGATGTCGTTGGCGATAGAAAATGTTGTTAATGCTCCACGGGTAATTAGTAACTGTTTACCAATCGTTACTAAGTCAATTAATTTTGTGGGGTCAGAGTCTAAGTCTACCATGTTCGCAGCTTCTTTCGCAGCTTGCGTCCCAGAGTTCATCGCTACCCCCACGTTTGCCTGAGCTAGTGCCGGTGCATCGTTGGTGCCATCTCCGGTCATGGCTACGAGTTTACCTTCTGATTGTTCGGAGCGAATTACCTCAATTTTGTCTTCTGGAGTGGCTTCGGCGATGAAATCATCTACTCCCGCTTCTTGAGCAATTACCTCGGCGGTGATACTATTATCTCCTGTGAGCATGATGGTTTTTACACCCATGCGGCGGAGTTGGTCAAAGCGTTCGCGCAAACCTGGTTTGACTATATCTTTGAGATAAATAACGCCGTAAATATCATCCTCCTGACAGACGGCTAACGGTGTACCTCCTAAGCGGGAAACTCGCTCATAAGCTGCGTCTAAGTCGTTGGGAATTTGACCTCCACGGGAACGGACAAAGCCTTTAATTGCTTCCACCGCTCCCTTACGGACTTGTTTACCATTGGGTAAATTAGTACCGCTCATTTTTGTTTTGGCGGAAAACTCGACACCCTCTGCATTCTTAGGATTGAAACCTGCCTCAACTTGGTATTTTTCTGCTAGTGTGACGATTGACCTACCTTCGGGCGTATCGTCAAATACACTAGCAGCTAAAGATATTTGCGCTACATCTTCTATTGAGTGATTGTTGACGGGAATAAACTCATCAGCCATCCGGTTGCCTAAGGTGATAGTGCCGGTTTTATCTAGTACTAAGGTGTTGATGTCACCGCAAGCTTCTACTGCTCGTCCGGATGTGGCTATGACGTTGAATTGGGCAACTCTGTCCATCCCGGCAATACCGATCGCACTCAATAAACCACCGATAGTAGTCGGAATCAAAGCGACTAGCAACGAGATTAAAATGGCAACACTGACACCAGCACGCAAGCTGCTACCCGCTTGGACACCATACAATGTGCTGACAAAGTTGGCAATGTAGTCGGCGAAAGGGGGAACTGTGGAAACGACGATTAAAAACACTTGCGTCAGCACTGAAAGCAGCACTGTCAGCGCAATTTCGTTCGGTGTTTTGCTGCGTTCGGCGCCTTCTACCAGAGAAATCATGCGATCGATAAAGCCTTGACCGGGATCGGCTGTAATCTGAATGATTAATTCATCTGACAAAAGCCGCGTACCACCAGTAACCGAACTGGCAATATCTGTGCCCGGTTGCTTCAGTACAGGGGCAGATTCCCCAGTGATGGCAGACTCATCGACTGAGCCGATACCTTGTATAACTTCGCCATCAGCGGGAATCATATCATTTGCAATTACTTTTACTCGATCGCCCCGCCGCAATTCGGTAGAATTGACTTCTTGAATTGTACTATCTGGTAGCATTTTCCGGGCGGTAGTATGCGATCGCGTGGCTTTAAGTGCGTCTGCTTGTGCTTTACCGCGTCCTTCGGCAACGGCTTCCGCAAAGTTAGCAAATACAACTGTAAAAAATAAAATCAAGGTAATCAAGCCATTTAACAAGCGTTGCTGGTTGATATCTGCGTTAATTGTGCCGAATAAGTTGGGGTTCAGAGTTACTAAGAAAACGATAATTGTCCCAATCCAGACGATGAACATTACCGGATTTCTGACGGCAGTTCGCGGATTTAGCTTGACAAATGACTCACGAATTGCTCTTTGGTAAAGTCCGCGCATATCTGCTTTGGGTGCGCGTTTGTGTGAGTCACGGGTTTGTTGAGGGGAAGTGGTGGTTTGCATAAATATAAAAAGGCAAAATTTAGGGAAAACGAACCGCAAAGACGCAAAGGACGCAAAGATAAGAGGTTAAGAAGAGTTTTTGCGTACTGGGTTTTACCTAATACCTTTTGCTATCTGGAAGGCTTCGCCAATTGGTCCTAATGCCAAAACGGGGAAGAAGGTGAGGGCGCCGAGGATGAGAATTACACCACCGGTGACACCTGTAAATAGTCGGGTGTCGGTTCGCAATGTCCCAACTGTGAGGGGAACGGGTTGTTTGCGCGATATACTATCAGCAAGAAATAATAAACCGATGATGGGGATATAACGTCCTGCTAGCAAGCTGAAACAGGTACTCAAATTCCACCATAAAGCGGTTGCGGTTGGTGCTGTACCTGTGGCGATCGCAATAGGAGATGGTTGAGAATCGCCTAAGCCTTCAAATCCAGATCCGTTATTTGCTGCGGCTGAGGCGTATTCGTAAATAACTTGCGAAAAGCCGTGAAAACCAGGATTGCTAATTCCGGCTAATTGGTCGGGAAATGCTAAAGTTATCCCCGCAGGTATTAAAATCGCAATGGGGTGGACTAACAAAATTAGGAAACTGGCAAGGACAACTTCCCGCTTTTCAATTTTGCGTCCGAGAAATTCCGGGGTGCGTCCCACCATCAAACCTGTGACAAACACTGCCAAAATTAGATAAGCAAACAAATAAGCGGTTCCTGTACCCTGTCCCCCAAAGACAATTTGAAAGAACATATTCGATAAAGTGACGAATCCACCATTGGGCATAAACGAATCGTGCAAACTATTGATCGCACCGCACATGGTTGCGGTGGTGAAAACGGCATACAATGCAGATTGCGCCCAGCCAAATCTAACTTCTTTACCTTCTAAGTTTGGCTGCTGTGAACCTAAAACCGCGTTGATGGTGGGATTGCCGTTGTATTCACCAATCGCTGTAATGATTATAAACACCACCAAAATGGCAAAGGGAATGCTGTAAACTAACCACGCTTGCTTGAGGTTGTTGGCAAACACTCCATAGGTGTATATCAATGAGGTAGGCACTGAAATCAGTGCTACAAGCTGAATTAAATTAACTAAGGGATTTGGATTTTCAAATGGGTGTGCTGAGTTAATCGCAAAAAATCCCCCGCCATTTTCCCCTAGTTGCTTGATAATTTCAAAGTGAGCAACCGGACCGCGAGCGATCGCCTGACTAATGCTAGGATTTTCTAAGGTGGGAACTACCACAGGACCCGCCAAAGTTTCCGGAACTCCAGCCGCTATGAGGACAATTGCCCCGACAATACTAATGGGTAACAAAATCCGCATAATTGTGCGAATCAAGTCTACATAGAAGTTGCCCAAAGGTCTACCTGTCAAACCGCGAATAAAAGCGATCGCTACTGCTATTCCTGTTGCAGCTGAGGTGAACATATGATACCCCAGTCCCAACATTTGGCTGGCGTAACTCATATAAGTTTCACCAGAATAATGCTGTTGATTGGTATTTGTAATAAAAGAAATGGTAGTATGTAATGCTGTGTCCCAAGTCGGCGCACTCACCTTCGTTGGGTTGAGGGGTAGCCATCCCTGACTCATGATGATGAAAAATATCAGCAATGCCATGACTGCATTACTGTAGAAAATTGCCCGTGCATACTGCCAGCCAGTCATGTTTTCTCTGGCTTGAACGCCGACTAAGGAATACAAAACTCGGTCAACGGGGTTTAAAATCGGATCGAGAAAGGTTCGTCGTTCGAGAAAGACACGCGCCATGTATCGCCCAAATAACGGCGTAATCGCTACTACAATTAATAGCGTTAAGGCTATTTGAATCCATCCTTGTAACATTTTTCAACTAATTATTACTAAGATTTTTACAAGCAGAAAAGAATTACTTGGTATTTGAATAGCTGGAACAACTTCTATGATTTATCAATTGTTTCCGGAAAACAAGGAATAGATGTATATAAAATAAGTTTATTTTTATGTTTAGCGTTTATTAAACGTAAGTAAACTATGTTTAGGAGCAATACTATTTGATTGGCTAAAAATATTTTAGGAGACGAACCGCAGAGGCGCAGGAAACGCAGAGGAAGAGGAAAGAGAGTTTTATCAAGTTATATAATTTATCTAAACGCTATTTTTGCTGTAGTTTTTGGGTTAAAGTTAGTTAATATTTTATCTGGATTAAAATTAGATTATATATTTAAGATAATTGACCCTAAGGATGGTTTCGTGAATGGTACTTTTAAAGCGAATTTACTGGCTAACAACTCGCGTTTAGGCAAATCTTTGCTGATTGTGGGTTTGTTTATAGTTGTTTTAGTTTTGGAGTTTTCCACGCCAAGTGATTATGTATTTGGGTATCTTTATACTGGACCGATTCTGCTGGCAAATTCTTGGTTGAAGGATAAAGCAACGCTGCAAGCAACATGCGTGGCAATGTTTTTAACGATGTTGAATGTGTGGGTGCCTGGGGGTGAGGTGATTATTGCTTCGACAGTAGCAGATCGAGCGATCGCTGTCATGGCTTTGATGGTGACGGGACTTTTGAGCCTACGTCTGCGACGAACGCAAGAAGCGATCGCACTCACGCAAGGAAAGCTAGAATCACAAGAGCAATTAGTTAAACTAAGAGAAGATTTTGCTTCTACACTCACTCACGATTTAAAAACACCTCTTTTGGGAGCAATTGAAACTCTCAAGGCTTTCCAAAAAGAAAAATTTGGCAGCGTTTCCTCGCAACAGCAGAAAGTCTTAGCAACGATGATTCACAGTCATGATAGCTCTTTGCAATTTGTGGAAACTCTATTAGATGTTTATCGTAATGATACTGAAGGTTTAAAGCTGCATTTGGAACCTGTAGATTTAACTGTATTGGCTGAAGAAGTAGCTACTACTTTGATTGAAGTTGCAGCAACCCGACGAGTTAATTTATCCTTTCGCTATGGTGAGTCAGATTTTCGCTCGTCGTTGTGGGTAAAAGGTGATGCTTGGCAATTGCAACGAGTATTGACAAATCTGCTGATTAATGCCATAAACCATTCCAGAAGAGGCGATCGCGTGGAAGTAATATTAGAATCTCAAGCTGATTATCAAGTTGTGAAAATTTTAGATACCGGTGCAGGTATTCAACCAGAACAGTTCCCCCACTTATTTGAGCGATTTTATCAGGGAAATAGCGATCGCCAAGCCAAAGGTTCTGGATTGGGGCTTTATTTATCTCGGCAAATTATTGAAGCGCATAACGGTATAATTTGGGCAGAGAATAGATCCGATTGTAAAGATATCTCCGCAAATGCCAAAAGTGGAGCTATCTTTGGATTCAAGCTCTCAGTTTACCCATATCAGCCATCTTAAGCTGTGCCAGATGCCGTCCACTGAACTAAAAATTCTCTTGGTTGAGGATGATGAACTTTTCCGCTTGGGATTGCAAATACGATTGCAGCAAGAAGCTGGCTTAAAGATTGTAGCCGAGGCTGAAGATGGAGAAACTGCGATCGAGTTAGTAAATCACCACGCTGTTGATATTGTATTGTTGGATGTAGGATTACCAGGAATTGGGGGAATCGAAGCTTGTCGGCAAATAAAGCAGCGATTTCCAAATTTACCGATATTAGTTCTTACTTCCCATTCCCAGAAATCACTGATTGCGCGGTTGATAGAAGCCGGCGCTCAAGGCTATTGTTTGAAAGGAATTGCAGCCGAGAAGTTAGTTTTAGCACTGCGTTCTGTGGCTGCTGGGGCTTCCTGGTGGGATGAAAATGCTACCGCTTATATACGTTCCACCTTTGCATCTCAACCGATCCAGCTAGATTCTAAGTTATCTACAGTTGCAAATCCTCTCACCCATCGAGAACAAGAAATCTTATCATTGCTAGCAAACCGCAAAACCAATCAAGAAATAGCCGAAGCACTTTACATAACACCCGGAACAGTCAGAGTTCACGTTCATGCGATTTTACATAAACTGGGAGTAAGCGATCGCCACGCGGCTGTTATGATGGCTATACAAAAACAGTTAATTAAAAGCGACTCGTAAAATCAAGGACGCGCATTCCTTACTACAAACTTATTCAGGACTTACGCAAAAACTCTTCTTAACCTCTTTCCTTTGTGTTCTTCTCCTTCTCCTTCTCCTTCGGAGACGCTACGCGAACGGAGACGGCAAAGCCGAACGGAGACGCTACGCGAACGTGTCTTTGCGGTTCGTTTTTTCATAACTTTGCGTAAGTCCTATTATTCACCCTTCAAAATAAATTTAACAGAACATTGGAAAAAACTATTACCCAAGACTTCATCACCCTATTAACACAGACCCAAGAAGCTTATCGCGGGCAAAAAATACAACGTCCTCCTGCCGAAGCAATTGTCAATGCGTTGTTACAAGCAGAAAAAGCAGCCAAACAACAACGACTGACGTATCCATTTGAATTAATACTTGGTAAATGGCGCCTGTGTTTTACAACTGGAACTAAGAAAGTTAAGCATCGTAGGGGAATTAAGTTAGGCAACGGCTTTTATCTACCCAAATTTGCAGCAGCGCACATTTGTTTTAGTGCCACCCCAGATGCTGACAAAGGAGAAATTAGTAATTCCGTTCAATTTGCTTCACTCAGACTGAAACTAACTGGACCAGCTAAATACGTGGGGAAGAAGAATTTACTAGCGTTTGAATTTACCCAAATGCAAATCAGTTTATTTAGTCGGACTATATATAACGGTCAGATTCGCGGGGGTAAGACGAAAGCTGAGGATTTTGACAATAGACCTGTTTCTGTTCTGCCCTTTTTCGCATTCTTTTTAGTGACACCAGACTTGATTGCAGCGCGTGGTCGTGGGGGTGGGTTAGCACTTTGGATTCGAGATTGAAAATATTTTACAGAAGAAAGGTACATGCTGCCTGTAACGGTTATAATGCGGTGCGATCGCTCTGACTCAGCAAATCATTCTCCTAACTCCCACAACAGAGTAATACCCCAAAGGTTGCAATTTCTACCTACCATGTAACTGATGTAGGCTTTAGGATCGTAAAATTAAGAAGTTCAATATAGTGAGGTGCTGATGACATATCCAGAACTGCGTCAGAAGATCGAACAGCAACTAGCTCAACTACCACCACGTCAGCTTTTCCTGGTCAGTGACTTTCTAGATTCCCTTCAAAACAAAGAAAGTACTAGCGATCGCGCACTCCGTCGGTTGGCTCCGATTAAACGAGGAAGTAAAGCAGTTGATTTGTTGAAGTTTGCGGGAACCTGGCAAGGCAACGATTTAGAAGAGTGCCTCCACTTTGTTCATGAAACCCGCTCCAAAGCTCAGTTTTAATCTCCTAACTCCATGTATCTTTTAGATACCAACCATTGCAGTTACATCATCAATAATACTCCTAGCGTCATCACTGCATTGCGTTCTCGTTCTGCCAATGAAATCGGCATACAATACCTTGGTGCGGACGGGACAGAGGTTATCTGCACAACTTCATTGAAAGCATCTCTTGCCCAGAAGCAAGGCTCGGTATGACAAAGGCTCGATTCCAAGCTGATGCTAACCTAAATTCAAATAGCATAGAACTAGACTATCAGGAGACTGCCCTATGACTCCACAACTCGAAGTAGCGATCGCTGCCATCCAATCGCTCTCACCCACAGAGCGTCAACAACTGCTCCAAATCCTCATCGAAGGTGATTCATCCTCAAATTCCCAAACTGACCTGAAAATGCTCAGTGAGCAGTTTTCCCAAGGTGTCACGCTCCAGCATTTGCTTACCACCCAAACCCCTACAACCGTTGATAATATCAAGGATCTTGCTGCTGACTTTTGGCCGCAAGAAGACTCGATTGAAGACTTCCTCTCTTTCGTGCGGCAACAACGCGCTTGAGGTAATCTAACTAAACTTTTATGAGTCTTCTTTTGATCGATACTAACATTGCCTCCTTCATCTTCAAAGGTAGCGACTATGCAGATCCTTACATACCACTTTTGAGCGGTCATGAATTGGCACTTTCATTTATGACCGTTGCCGAACTTTTTCAGTGGGCAATTTTGCGTCAGTGGGGCGATCGCCGCGTCGCACAATTAGAACAATACCTGTCGAATTATGTCATCATTCCAGTTGATCAACTTCTCTGTCGGGAATGGGCACAGATTCGTGCCGATCAACAAAATGCAGGACGGGTCATTTCTCTTCAAGATGCCTGGATTGCAGCAACAGCGATACGCTATGACTTATCGCTAATCACTCACAATATCAAAGATTTTCGAGAAATTCCCAATTTACGTCTCATTACCCCTTCGCTCTAACACCGCATCTTTCATTTGCCGACAGGGTTCGTCAAAGCGATCGCTCCTAAGCCTCAAAATTTGCACCACTTCTTGTTGCCCATTAAGCACTACCTGTAACGCTTATAACGCGCTCTATACAAATATTAATGATTGGGTAATCGTTTAATATCTATGTAGTTAGCAGTTGTTCGTCTTATTATCCTTCACACTTCATACTTCAGATGACGCAGTATCAATATCAAGTTGGAGGCAGTCTCCCTGAAGATGCTTTAACTTATGTCACCCGCAAAGCTGACACAGAACTTTATGAAAGTTTGCAAGCGGGAGAATTTTGTTATGTACTAAATTCTCGGCAAATGGGAAAATCAAGCTTGCGGGTGCATGTGATGCAGCGATTGCAATCTGAAGGAGTTGCTTGTGCGGCAATTGATATTACGGCGATCGGTACATCGGATATTACCCCTGTAGAATGGTATGCGGGGATTATTGATACTATTGTCGGCACATTTGGGCTTTATAATGATTTTGATTTAGATGAGTGGTGGACAGAGAATAATTTGCTCTCACCAGTGCAGCACTTAAGTAAGTTTATCGAAACTGTGCTACTAAAGTCGATTAGTGAAAACATTGTTATTTTTATTGATGAAATTGATAGTATCCTCAGCATCAATTTCAAATTAGATGATTTTTTCGCCGTTATCCGTGACTGTTACAACCGACGTGCAGACCAACCTATATATAACCGCTTGACATTTGCACTGTTGGGTGTATCAACACCTTCTGATTTAATTGGCGATAAGCGACGGACACCATTTAATATTGGGAGAGCAATTGATTTAACCGGATTTCAAATTGAAGAAGCGCAACCACTCGCAACCGGACTTGCAGTTGTTGGTGATTCTCAAATATTAATGCAAGCTGTGTTGGATTGGACTGGGGGACAACCATTTCTCACGCAAAAGGTTTGTCAGTTGGTGGTGAAATTTGCCAATCAATCTTTAAGTTTACCAGAAATAGTTGCTGATGTTATTCAAAATAAGATTATTCAGAATTGGCAAACGCAAGACGAGCCAGAGCATTTAAGAACTATTCGGGATAGACTGTTGCGAAGTAGCGAACAGCGTACCGGACGATTATTAGCTTTGTGTCAGCATTTGCAAGAGAAAGAGATAGAAGCTGATGATAGCCTAGAACAAACAGAACTGCGTTTAACCGGGTTGGCTGTGAAACGTGGTGGCAAGCTGCGAATTTATAACCAAATTTATGAGACGATATTTAATCAGGAGTGGTGCGACAAAGAACTTGCAAAACTTCGCCCTTATGCTGATACAATCAATGCCTGGGTTGCTTCCCAATCAAAAGATAATTCGCGTCTGTTGCGGGGACAAGCTTTGCAAGAAGCTTTACAATGGTCAACTGGCAAGAGTTTAAGCAATTTGGATTATCAATATTTATCTGCAAGTCAGGAGTTTGATAAACAAGCAGCTTTAGCTGTTGAAAAAGAAGCTAATCAAATTTTGGCACAAGCGCGACATGCTGCGGAAAAAGCTTTAGAGACAGAAAAGCAAGCAAATCAGGTTTTAGCAGCTGCACAAAAGAAAGCTAAGTGGATTTTGTCTTTGACTGCAATTGGGGCAGTTGCTTCTTTAGGATTCGCTGCATTTGGTTGGCAGCAGTTTAAAATAGCACAAACAGCCACACATTTGGAACAATCATCTGCACGTTTGTTGCGGTTGTCTGAGTTTCGTAGTATTGATAATTTAGTTGAAGGAACACAATCTGCAAAAGAATTAAAAAAATTAGTCAAAGATAATCGCTCGCTTAAAGAATATCCGACTGTCAACCCGATGTTAGCTTTGCAAACTACTTTAGAAAATATCCACGAGAAAAATCGATTAAAGCATAACGATTCGGTCAGCAACGTAGCGTTTAGTCCTGATGGCAAGACGATTGCCACAGCTTCAGGTGACAAAACAGCCAAATTGTGGAACCTGCAAGGAAAGGAACTTGCCACCCTCAAGCATAACTCACTGGTCTACAAGGTAGCGTTTAGTCCTGATGGCAAGACGATTGCCACAGCTTCAGGTGACAAAACAGCCAAATTGTGGAACCTGCAAGGAAAGGAACTTGCCACCCTCAAGCATA
>NZ_JBPAOH010000141.1:0-20916 GCF_050875635.1 Tolypothrix sp. VBCCA 56010 | reverse complement strand
GAGTATAGTCCGGTAGCTTTTGAAGTCTTACCAGAAACATTTACTTTAAATGATTTATATCAGTTATACACCACAGTATTAGGAGATAATTTTGCCGATTATTCTAATTTTCGAGCGCGTCTACTCAAACTAGGTTTTTTATCCGATACTGGAATTAAAATATCACGCGGCGCAGGTCGTCCAGCTAGTTTGTATAAGTTTGATGCCGAAGCATTTGCCCCATTCAAAGATAAACCTTTGGTCTTTATTTAAGTAATCAAGAATTATAACCGCAGATAAACGCAGATAAACGCGGATAATAATTATCTTAATCTTATCCCCGTCCATCTGCGGTTCAAAATCCTAAATCTAAAATCCAAAATGAAAATAGCGATCGCTCAAATTAATCCGACAATTGGTGACTTACCAGGAAACGCTACCAAAATTCTCTATGCAGCACAACAAGCAGCCGCAGCAGGTGCGCGTTTACTACTAACACCAGAACTTTCTTTATGTGGCTATCCACCGAGGGATTTATTGTTAAATCCTAGTTTTGTGGAGGCAATGAGTATAACTTTGCAACAATTAGTTAAAGATTTGCCGCCAAATTTAGCTGTATTAGTAGGAACAGTTGAAAACAATTCTCAGGCACATCATAATGGAGAAAAACCTTTATATAATAGCATGGCGTTGTTAGATGAAGGTATCAAGCAAGTTTTTCATAAGCGACTTTTACCCACTTATGACGTATTTGATGAAAGTCGCTATTTTGAACCAGGTTTACAAGCCAATTATTTCACCTTAGATGATATTGATATTGGCGTAACTATTTGCGAAGATTTGTGGAATGATGAGGAATTTTGGGGCAAACGTAGTTACACCAACAATCCGATTGCTGACTTAGCAATTTTAGGTGTAGATTTCGTTGTAAATTTATCTGCCTCCCCCTACAGCGTTAATAAACAGCAGTTTCGAGAAACGATGTTGCGACATAGTGCAGTTCGTTTTCAACAACCGATTATTTACGCCAATCAAGTAGGTGGAAATGATGATTTAATTTTCGACGGCAGAAGTTTTGCTTTGAATAGTCGGGGTGACTTGATATGTCGTGCCCGTGGATTTGAAACTGATTTAGTAATAGTTGAATTTGACGAAGTACGGCGAGATTTCGTACAAAGTTCTGTAGTAGCTGAATATGAAAGTGAAGATGAGGAAATTTGGCACGCTTTAGTTTTGGGAGTGCGAGATTATGCTCAAAAGTGCCGCTTTTCTCAAGTAGTATTGGGTTTAAGTGGAGGAATTGATTCTTCATTAGTCGCAGCGATCGCCACTGCCGCACTTGGTAAAGAAAATGTCTTCGGTGTGCTGATGCCTTCGCCCTACAGTTCCGAACATTCTATCACCGATGCTTTAGCATTAGGCGAAAGCCTGGGAATAAAGACTACCACATTACCCATCGGGCAGTTAATGCAAGGCTATGACAATACCTTAGCAGACTTATTTGCTGGCACGCAATTTGGGCTAGCCGAGGAGAATATTCAATCGAGGATACGGGGTAATTTATTGATGGCGATCGCCAACAAATTCGGCTATCTCCTTTTATCTACCGGCAACAAATCAGAAATGGCAGTTGGTTACTGCACCCTTTACGGTGATATGAATGGCGGATTAGCCGTAATTGCCGACGTTCCCAAAACCCGCGTCTACTCAATTTGCCACTGGCTTAATCAGAGAGGGGGGGAAAAGGTTTCCTCATTATCCTATAAACAAATTATTCCGGAAAGCGTCCTCATCAAAGCACCCAGCGCTGAACTCAAACCCGGTCAAGTCGATCAAGATTCTCTACCACCTTACGAGATATTAGACGACATTTTGCAACGCCTAATTCACAACCATCAATCAGCCGCACAAATTGTAGACGCCGGTCACGACGCACAAATTGTAGACCGAGTAATTCAGATGGTAGCGCGTGCCGAATTTAAGCGACGACAAGCACCCCCCGGCTTAAAAATCACCGATCGCGCCTTCGGTACCGGTTGGCGAATGCCGATCGCCAGCAACTGGTTTTCAGTTAAAAACGCCTACCAGACTAAAACAATCCCCATACATAAGTAAGCAAGCATAAATAATCTTTATTGTGGTGCAAGTGTATGAAAGGACACTTGCACCTCTTTATATGTGCGTAGTAAGCACTTTAGTGCTTAAAATCCTTGTTTGGTCAAAATTTTCCTGTGTTGCTTGACAAAAGTCGAAAAACATGAGTTAATTTATATAGTACATCAGTACTATATAACAAACCGAGGAAAATCCACCTCAAATGAAGCTTTTCTTACCTACGCAGATATTCTGCAATTTTCGACTTTGCTAATAATGTTTTTTTGGCAAATTAGCCAGAAACATTTAAAAAAGCAAGCATCTCAGTTTTTCAAACCAAAATCATCACCTCTTAACTAGTTTGAAATCAATCTGATCGCAAACATAGCTGTAATTTTATTTTTTCAGCAAAAAATCGCCTAGCCTAAATCGTGGAATTAGATTTTCAGTAATTTCACGGCGTTAAAAACGTTCATTTAAAGGCTAGTGTGATGTCTGCATAAAGAAAGTCTAACTTCAGCTGGCAAAAAAGTACACAAACGCACATTTAAAGGAGTAGAGTATGAGCATAGCAGTCAAAGATAGCAAACAACAACTAATGCAAGCATTTCAGCAAATAATTGCTGATAGAAAAAAACTAGAAACTAAAATAGCAACCAAACAAGAAGAAGCAGAAAAAGCGAAAAATAAAGAAATACTCGAAGCCGCTTCTACCTACACAGTTGATAATATTGTCAAAGGTTTAGCTGATTTGCAACTAGAGTTTGGCAGCATCGTCAATGAACTTTCGGAAAAATTAGCCAGACAGAACTCTAAGTTAGATGAGCTGAATCGCGCAAGAGAAATTGCCAGCCAAAATTTGCAAGAACTTCAGCAAATTAGAATTGTTGCCGATGCTTTAGATATCTTAACTCAAGAACACCGAGAAAAGTTAAAAACCCTTGAAGAAGATATCAGAAGCAAGCGAGAAACATTAGAAAAAGAAATTGCCCAAAAGCGTAAAGAATGGCAAAAAGAGCAAGCAGAGTATGAAGAAGCGCTACAAGCATACAACGAATCATTAGCCAAACAACGCTCTTTAGAAACAGACGAATTTCAATATAAGTTAGAAACTACTCGCAAACTTAACACAAACGCTTACGAAGCGACAAAGCGCAACTCGGAAAGAGAAATACAAGAAAACACGCAACAAAAAGAAAAAGACTGGGCAGAACGAGAAAAAATTCTCAAAGAACGCCAACCTTTATTTACAGAATATCAACAAAAAGTCGCAGCATTTCCTAACGAAATGGAAGAAGCAATTAAGAAAGCTAGAGAAGAAGCAATTAAAGAAACAAGTCAAAAAGCGAAAGTAGAGGCTGATTTGTTTGAAAAAGATTGGGAATCCACCAAACAAAGCTATGAAGCGAAAATTCAATCTTTAGAACAAACAATTCAAAAGCAGATTGAGCAGATAGAAGGTATTTCCGCTCAACTACAAACAGCATTGAAACAAGCACAAGACTTGGCAATGAGAGCTTTTGACGGTTCAGCAAAATAGTTTGTAGTTGATTTGGTGGGCAATGCCCACTAAACATAATTTTTAGTTTTGAATTAATGGAGGTTTGTTATGGCAGCTAGAAAACCAAATGATAAAAACACCAAAGTAGAAATTCTTCAAGCATATGAAGAATTAGCAAAAGAAAAAGCAGCACTCAAATCACAAATTGACCTACTCCAGAAAGGCAATTTATCTGTAACTCAACAAAAACCTACATTTGAACCAAAAACAGCTATGAACCAGTCATCTACCGTCCAGCAAAAGATGAATTCTACGATTGAAAACTTAGCAAAAATTCAGTTGGGCTTTGGTAGCGCTGCCAGCGAATTATCGGAACAACTCAGCAACCAAGCTTTCAAATTAGCAGAAATCAGAGAAGCTATACATAAGGAAGTTGAAGAATTAAAGCAGTTACATAATTTGGAAGTTTCCGAAGATATATTAGATACGCTTGTCAAATCCTACGAAGATAATGCAAAGGCTTATCAAGAGGAACTTAGCCAGCGTTATGAAGTCTTATCTCAAGAAATCTTAGAGGAAAGAAATACTTGGGTAAAAGAGCAAGAGGAATACAAAGTAACGACAAAAGAACGCAATGAAAACATTCAAAAAACTCGCCAAAGAGAAACGGCAGAATATAAGTATGATTTAGAACTGCAACGCAAACTAGAGACAGATGAATATGAACAACGGCAGAAAGCGTTATATAAAGAGTTGGAAGAGATACAACAAGAGATAAATAAACAGTGGAGTGAAAAAGAGAAAGAAGTTTCTGAGCGAGAAAAGCAATTTGAAGAAGCCAAAGCTAAGGTAGAAGCATTTCCTAAAGAAAAAGAAGCGGCAATTAAAAAAGCGACAGAAGAAGGCAAAGGTATTGCTCACTACCAAGCTAAGATAAAATCCGATTTATACGCCAAAGATGTAGAAGGACAAAAACGTTTTTACGAACAAAGACTGCAATCTTTAGAACAGACAATATCCAATCAAGATTCTCGAATTATAAATCTATCAAAACAACTTGATTCGGCTCTCAAACAAGTTCAAGATTTGGCAGTTAAAGCTATTGAAGGTTCGGCAAATGTCAATTCATATCAAGCGATAAAAGAAATTGCTTTGGAACAAGCCAAAACTCAAGCGAAAAATAAATAGTTTGGTTTGAACCTAGATTTATAAACTAGTAAAAATCACGTTTTTACTAGTTTATAACTTTAATAATATCGTAGTGAGGACTTTAGTCCTCAAATGAAAGGACTGAAGTCCTTACTACTTGTTTAAAAAAGAAAATAGAGACGCATTTATTTTTACGTCTCTACCCAGAGGAAACCCATTATATTTAAAAGTTAAAAAATAATAAATTACAACATAAACTTCTCTGCAAGCGACTTGACAGATATTACTCAAGTAGTTTACAGGCTGAATTATAGTGTTTTATCCAGCTTTTTTACCTGCGGTTTGGTGTCAATTTGGTTGTTGGCTAAGAATCTAGTGGCACCATTCTCAGTTTTTATTGGCTTACCTTTATTAGGAGGTTTTAGACGAGTCATAACAAAATATTCGATTGTGAACTCTCTACAACTTGAGATACAAGTCCGTAAGTTGCTAATCCGGAAATATAGAAAAAAAAATCGGCTTGTAGCCGAAAAAAAAGATGAAATTGTCTATATTGCTTGCAAACAGCGGATTTCAGATTACGCAAAGGCAGAAAAATCTAGATTGGGGGGAATATCTTGAATGCGTCCAGGTCCGATCGCTTGCAATGCTTCTTTCAAAGATATATCGCCAGTATACAACGCCTTCCCGACAATCACACCAATTACACCTTGAGCTTCTAACGCAAGCAAACTTAACAAATCTGTTACAGAACTAACGCCACCAGAAGCGATAATCGGGATAGAGATAGCCGCAGCAAGTTCTCGCAAAGCATCTAAATTCGGTCCCGACAAAGTACCGTCACGATGGATATCTGTGTAGATAATCGCTGCTGTTCCTAATTCTTGCATTTGTACGGCTAGTTGCGTAGCTAAAACTTCTGAAGTTTCTAACCAACCGCGAGTTGCTACTAGTCCATTACGCGCATCAATACCGACAATAATTTGTCCGGGAAATTCTTGGCAGAGTTGTTGTACTAACTCAGGTTGTTCTACAGCGATAGTTCCCAAAATTGCCCGTTGCACGCCTATATTGAATAATTGTTGCACGCTTTGGCGATCGCGCAAACCCCCACCAACTTGAATTGGTATCGATACTGTAGAGGCGATCGCTTCAATTGCCCCTAAATTAACTACTTTACCTGCTTTTGCGCCATCCAAATCAACAACGTGCAATTTACTTGCACCTTCATCAACCCACTGTTTGGCAACATCAGCCGGATTTTCATTAAAAACTTGCGACTGCGAATAGTCTCCTTGATAAAGTCGCACACAACGACCTTCTAGTAAATCAATCGCCGGAATTACATCCATAATTGTTAGTTGTTAGTGGTTGGTTGTTGGTTGTTGGTAATTGGGCATTGGGCATTGGGCATTGGGCATTGAAAATCGGATAAATTCTCCCTTGTCCCCTTGTCTCCCTTGTCCCCTTGTCTCCCTTGTCCCCTTGTCCCCCTGTCCCCATTCCCTACTCCCTACTCCCTCTCATAACAGCTTGCCGAAAACCCAACACAATCAATATATTAGAAAGCGTTAAAAAAACTTCTGCACCTCCGTGCAGCCAATCAACATTTGCTAAAGATTTACCATAATGCACTTGGGCATAAATCCCTACCGGAATCGTGACTCCTACAAAGACCAAAGTGCCGTAAAATCCATAAAGTGCCAAACGTGGCATTTGCTCAGAACGCCTAATAAACCACAAAAATCCCAAGTAGGGAAACAGTGATAGGGCAAATAAAATTTCTTTTGAAATCATAGATTTGAGGAGTTAGGAGTTGTAGAGACGCGAAATTTCGCGTCTGTACAGGAGTTAAGAGTTTGGAAAGTTAAGAAATCATGGCTTTGATGTCATAGTTTCTTGAGAATCTGATTCTACAGGTTTTTCCGATTTGGTGGAACGCCAAATTAACACCGCTGCTGCCCAAAGTGTAAAATTACCAATTAAAGTCATAGCAGCTTGCAGCGTTACCAACCATTCTAAAGATTCGGCATTATCGAAATAATGCCAGGTGCAAGCACACATGGCGCTAATCAAAGCTGGTAACATGGCAAAAGACAATGCTCCCCAAGTACGGTTGCCAGTAACTTCACCGTAAGTCCAGATTAACCAAATGGCGGCAATCCACTCAATAACGCTAGAAATATGAATAATCCAGGTGGGAATCGAAAGAGCGTGCATACAGTTAAAAGTTAAAAGTTACGAGTTTGCCATGTGTGTTAATGGCAAATATTTAGTTGAAAATTAATCCAAAATTGAAAATCTAAAATCCAAAATGTCTAAGATGCGGGTGTTGTTGTCTGGGTATTACGGTAAGGGTAATGGTGGTGATGAAGCTTTGTTAGCGACGCTTCTACAAATGCTACCAGAACATGTCACGCCTGTGGTTCTTTCTGGTAATCCACAAGAAACACGCGATCGCTATCATGTCGAAGTTGGCGATCGCATGGCACCGTTATCTGTAATTCAAGCTTTGCGCTCCAGCGATGCTTTTATCTGGGGTGGTGGTAGTTTAATTCAAGATGTCACCAGCAGTATTAGCCCATTTTACTACGGCTCTTTGATGGCATTAGCACAAAAAATGAAGTTAAAAACTGTTGCTTGGGCACAAGGAATTGGTCCGTTAAAGCGTTCTCTAACTCGTTCTTTGGCGCGGAACACCTATTCTAATTGTACCAAAGTTAGTGTACGCGATCGCGCTTCTGCTGCTTTATTATCTGATTGGCAAATACCTTTTATTCTCGCACCCGATCCGGTTTGGGCTTTAGAGTCTAAGCCAGTACCCGGACTTTGGGATTTACCTGCGCCGAGAGTTGCTGTAACATTGCGATCGCATCCGCAACTCACACAAACGCGCCTTGCTAATTTAACTCGCGCTTTGGTTGATTTCCAAAAAGCTACACAAACCTTTATTTTACTGCTGCCTTTTCAAAAAAGCGAAGATTTAAGCATTGCTGAAACTATCCAACCACAGTTAGCAGATGTCAGCAAGATTATGTGTTTGGAAGATCCGCAACTTTTAAAAGGTGTGTATCGTGGTGTAGAAATGGTAATTGGAATGCGTCTGCACAGCTTGATTATGGCAGCTAGTGAAGGCTGTCGCTGTTTTGCTCTCAGTTACGATCCCAAAGTTAATCGCTTGATGGAAGATTTAGATATGCCAGGTTGGGATTTAACTAGTTTACCAGATGACGCCAACTTGATTGGCAAAACTTGGATTGAACATTACGCCAATGGAGATCCGTTATCACCAGAAAAAATTCAGTTTTTAGTAGATCGAGCGCTTATACATCGTGAAGTATTAAGTCAAGCACTTGCTTAAATAACAATCACGCAGGAGTATAAAAAATTATGCGTTGCTGAATATCAAGGCTGAAATTTATAATCTGTAGTAGAGACGTTCGGTGCGGAACGTCTAAGGCGGATTTTAATATTACAATCATCCGTTGAAATTTTCAATTCATATTTCAAATCAGCAACGCCAAAAATTAAGTTTTATGACTTTTGTCACCCCAAACGCTTTACTATAACCAAGTGCGATCGCCTGAATTATCTTCACAGTAACTCACAAAATTGAGTTACATTAACTTTTTTTTGCAATGCATAGATTAAGCATATTTGCAAGATGAATATCTACTCTTTACTAAAAAATCATCTTTACGTGAAGTTACGGTGAAATTCTCTTAAATCTAGTTGCGTGCAGATTACGTATGAATACTTAATAAGAAGCGAGAGAAGTTGTTCGCGGTTTTGCTTGTTGAGATTTAAAAATGCCCTAGTTTCTCTTCTAGTTTCTCTTAATGATATTTCACACACCAAAATCCGAGGCGCAACTTCTGTATTAAGAATACACTAGCATCTGCTCTTTGACAGCTTTTTGGAGGAATTTAATAAGATGGCGATTCAGAAAAAGTTACTTTTAGCCATAGCCAGTACAGCATTGACTACTTTAGCAATAACACCAAAAGCACAAGCGGGAACCTTAGTATTTCAAGGTGTTGGTGCTGATGCAGCCAAAGCCCTTGCGGACATGAAAACGGCGATCGGGGGAGTAGATAACCTCAACGCACCAGTGCAAACTAGCGGATTTCGGACAATTGACTGGGATGCTGTCAGACTTGACGGCACCGATGCCAATCCTAATACTCGAGTGATTGACCTTAACAAGACTGTAGCTATTCCTGAAAACCGTTTCCAGGTACGAGGTACGATTTTTGCAGAGCCTTTTGCCGTTAGCGGAGACGATTTCGCTAGCGTCAATCCAGCTACCACCGGAGAATTTCCTGCCTTTAGTCCAAAGAATACATTTGTAAATTTTGATAAACAGTCAGGTCAATTTGATGACCGCTTGATTAAGCAGAGTTTCACCTTTGCCGGTACAACAAATGACGCAGGTACGCGGGGTTTTGGCGCGATTTTTAAAGATGTCGAACTTGCCAACACTAGCAGTATCGAATACTTTAACGGCTCAAAGAGTTTAGGTAAATATAGCGTTCCAGTTGGCAATAGTGGTGACACAGAATTCCTTGGTGTTTTGTTTGACGATCCTATTGTCACAAGTGTCACGCTGACTGTGGGAACAAACGCCCTTTTTAGCTTTGATGGCAACAGTTTTCAATCCTTTGGTGCTGAGAATTTGCAAAATGGCATAGACTTAGCAGTTACGGATGATTTCGTATATGCAGAACCAACAACCGCAAAGAAAGTACCTGAATCAAGCACGAGCTTAGGGTTACTTTTCGCTGGTCTTATAGGTGCTGCTTCTGTGTTGAAAAAGAAAAACAAGGCAAAATTAGCTTAATATCAATTTAGTTTAGGTTTTTTGCTAATGGCTAATCGCAATAAATGATTAGCCATTACTTATATACCTATTTTTGAGATTTGAAGAAATTTATCGTTCCCACTCTACAACTTAGAACGAGCTAAAAATAATGTTATACTTACGTATTAAGATATTTTGAGGAGTTAAATCATAGTGATACGTTGGTAACACAAACACGCAAATCAGTTAAGTCGCTGCAATCGGGCTAAATGTCCGACTAATTCTGATATCAGTTTGTTGTCATTACCAAAGTGACTATGAAAATTCCTTCTTCGTACCTGGAAAAAATTCGCGCTGTTTATCCAAATGTTTCTTTTGACCATCTAGACTTTAATCAAGATGGCATGGTTAACGATGTCGTAGTCGTCAATCATGAAATTGTCTGTCGCTTCGTTAAAGATGATTGGGGAAAAGAAGCTCTTTTGCATGAAGCCAAAGTGTTAGAAGTCGTGCGAAAATATGTTGATTTACAAGTTCCGCACTTTGAAAACTTAGAAGAAAGCTTTGTCAACTACAGATTTATCAAAGGTGAACCGCTTTCGCGCAACACCTTGCTAAAGTTGAGTGAAGCTTCACTTACTCGTGTTATCTCTCAACTAGCCATATTTCATCAACAATTGCACAGCATCCCCAATGAAGTTTTAGTTAATGCTGGGATATCTTCCTCAGGTGCGGTGCGATCGCCTGAAGATTGGTTACAGTTATATGAGCAAGCTCAAGAAACTCTCTTTCCGCACCTTTGGCGTCATCAGCAAAGTTGGATACATGAACTTTTTGCACCCGTAGTTACAGGTGAACTCGATTTAAGTTACACACCTGTACTAATCGATGGCGATAAACCAGTTTATCATATACTGTTTGACCCAGTAACAGAAAGTATTAGCGGTATGATTGATTTTGGTACAGCTGGTTTAGGCGATCCTGCTTGTGATATCGCAGTGCAACTGGGAAACTACGGTGAAAGTATTGTGCAGCGTATGCAAAGTGACTATCTAATGTTAGCAGAACACATCGACCGCGCCCGCTTTTGGGTAGGAACATTAGAGTTACAATGGGCTAATCGTGCATTGAAGTATAAAGATGTTAGCTTATCGCTGGCGCATATCGGCATGGCAAAAGATATTAAACTTGTAGGTACACCTTTGGGTTAATTCGTCGCATTTTTAAACGCAGAGTGACGCTCTCGGTAAGCGCAGAGTTTTTATTTAAAGTTAAGTAAATAAACTCGCAACAGAGCAAGTAAACCCAGGTAGTAGCGGTGAACTTAGATTGTCACTGCTAAATAAGGTTGCCGCTAACACTAGGGTTGCTTGCTCTCGTCGATAAATCTGGATTTGCTGCATGTGGCGATCGCCTATCCAATATTCTCGCACACCTTGGCTTGCGTAGAGCTTTAACTTAACTTGGCGATCGCGTCTTTCATTTTCTTCACCAGGAGAAAGAACTTCAACCACCAATTCTGGTGCAGCAGTTAAATGTCCTGCATCATCTAGCACAGATGCCAATCGTTCGTTACTGATCCAAACTACATCAGGGATAACATTATCAGCATCGGTGAAGATAACTCCAGCGCTTGTTACAGCTTCTCCTAGATTACTTTGGCGTGACCAAAAGTTCAATTCTGCACAGATATTATCAGCAGTTTTCTGATGTTTCCAGTGTGGTGCGCGTGTCACAAATAATTCTCCGTCTACAATCTCATAGCGATTGCCGTTGTCTGGCAACAACTCTAAATCGGCAGTTGTCCAACGTACTTGGCTAGTTTGGCTCATACAAGCATCCTTTGAATCATATCTTTCAATGTACCAGCCTCAACGAAGGCGCGGCACAATAAATAGGTAAGCTGCGAAGGGGGAAGTATTACAGCATGATTCATTTAAGAGCGATACTCCGAAGGAGTCACTTCGTGAACGCCAAAAAAACAAACGTTAAAAAACCTGATTCTTTTCCCTTCAATCTGCCTTTAGTCAAAGCTTTTGAAGAAATTAACTTTCAAAAGCCTGTAACTTTTTTCGTTGGAGAAAATGGTTCAGGAAAATCAACAATGTTGGAAGCGATCGCTACAGGAATTAATTCAATCAGCGTTGGTGGAGAAGATATCCAGCGCGACAAAACATTAGACCCCGCTCGACAATTATCTACACAATTTAGGTTTATCTGGCAAAAAAAGACAGCACGAGGCTTTTTCTTAAGAGCAGAAGATTTCTTTAACTTTGCCAAACGAATTAAAACGATGAGTGAAGAACTCGAAGAAGAAGCTTTAGAATATGAGCAAAAATTTAGCGGAACTGGTTTGAAACTAGCCAAAGCTTCTGCACTCAAGCAGAAAGCAGGTTTAACTCAAAAATATGGTGACAACCTTGATGCTAACTCTCACGGAGAAAGTTTTCTCAAACTTTTTCAAGCACGCTTCGTTCCAGGTGGATTATATCTGCTTGATGAGCCAGAAGCACCACTTTCTCCTTTACGACAATTAGCATTTTTGTCTTTACTAAAAGAAATGGTAAATCAAGATAGCCAATTTATCATTGTGACACATTCTCCAATTATTATGGCTTTTCCAGAAGCATCAATTCTCAGTTTTGATTCCTACCCACCAAAAGAAGTTGCTTATGATGAATTGGAACACGTTTCTTTAACAAAAGCCTTTTTAAATAATCCGCAATCTTTTCTTAGACATTTGTAGTAAGCGCTTCAGCGCTTAATATAAGCGCTGAAGCGCTTACTACAATTCATCCCCACAATCTTCTACCAGCTTTCCCATTTAATCTCTCGTGAGTATCTTGTAACAAAGCGGGAATATTCAACTTTTCTGGACATTTAGGTAAACACTCACCGCACTCTGTACACTTATTCGCTTTCATTCCAGCGAACCAGTGACCGGCGTTTTCAAACATCCCGTAGCGATATTGTCCGTAGTCGCTCATATCGTATGCTACAGCAAGATTCCGCAGCCGCAATACTTCCGGTATATTGATATTTGCTGGACAAGGTAAACAAGCATAGCATTGACTGCACTTGTCAGTTGACAAAGCTGTATTTTTATGAGTTTCTAAACGCTGAAAAACAGCAATTTCTTCTGATGTTAATTCACCGTCGAAATTAGCCGCTTGTATCGGTTCTAGCAATTCATCAGGGTTTGCTGCTCCCACGCTGAGGGTGGTAATCTGAGGTTTGCTGAGTAAAAAACGATAATTTAATTCTAAGGGTGAAAACGGAGAACACAAATCTTTGAGAATTTCCGGTGGGGTGTAAAGCTTTCCTCCCTTATCAGCCGGAGAAATGATAAAAATGCCCATGTCCTTTTGACTAGCTAACTGAATCGCTGGTGCATTTCTTTGGAAAAAATAGTAATAATGCAGATTGACAAATTCAAACAAATCTGTATTTATAGCTGCAAGAATTACATCAAGGGAACCGTGAGTAGAAAAGCCTACGTGTTTGATGCGGCGATCGCGCTTCGCTTCTTCCACTGCTTGCATACAACCATTTTTGGCTTGAACCCAGTCTAAATGCTCACTCGTATTTAAACCATGAATTCCCAGACAATCTACATAATCTAGCTTTAATCGCGCCAGAGATTCATCAATATGCCGACGCATCGTGTCAGCATCGGGTGTGGGAGGAATTTTAGTGGTGATATAAAGCTGATTTCTAGGTATTTGTCCCGCAATCAACGCCGCACCAAGATATTCCTCACTATTGCCATAGCCTTTGGCAGTTTCTATATGATTAATTCCTGAGGCGATCGCTTTTTGAATCGTTAAGAGCGCATTTTCAAAAGAAGCCAAGTAGCGCATTGTCCCCAAGGAAAGCACCGAAAGGCGCAAATTCGTTTTTCCAAAACGTCGGTATTGCATATTTTAGATTGGGTAATGGGTAATGGGTAATGGGCAATGGGCAATGGGCAATGGGCAATGGGCAATGGGCAATGGGCAATGGGCAATGGGAACGTGAGAATAAAGTCAAATCTTTTTCCCATGCCTGATGCCCGATGCCCGATGCCCGATGCCCGATGCCCAATGCCCAATGCCCCATGCCCCATGCCCCATGCCCCATGCCCTATTCTCAATCCAAAATTGCTAGCTGTCAGAGCCGAAGCGCTTGATCAAATCTTCGGGGCGGAGATTGGAAATAAATTCGCGAAACGCTTGCTGTTCGGCTTCATCAGCATCGCGATCCACGGGGATGGAAGCATCGGCGATCACTTCTTCCATAACCCAGATAGGGGCGTTGGTGCGGAGAGCGACGGCGATCGCATCGCTGGGACGCGCATCAATTTCTTTTTTGACATCGCCATGCTGGACAATCAAAGCTGCATAAAATGTGTCCTTTTGTAGCGAATGGATAATGACTTTCTCTAAAGTCATATTCCATAGTTCGAGAATATTCACTATCAAATCGTGGGTTAAGGGTCTGGGAGGCTTTTGATTCTCGAGCGCACCCATAATTGCCCTAGCCTGTTCTTGACCAATATAAATTGGCAAAGCGCGGCGATCTGAAGCATCTTTCAAAAGTACAATCGGGCTGCGGGTTATAGCATCTAATGCTATGCCAGCGACTTTCATTTCAATCATTGGCGAAGCCTCTACAATCCTTTGAGCGCTTGGTAGCTATGTAACAAATAGTACCCATTATCGGGAAAGACGGCGAAAAGAATAAACATAGGCGTTTGTTTTCTATAATTACTTCTATTAAACTCCCTGCTAGTGGTGAACACTCCTTGGAATTAAAATCGGTGTAGTTCAACAATAATCTTCTTAACCAAGTATGCCTTGTAAATGATATAAATGTCTTGATTTCTTTATGCAAAAACTTGTCTAAAATAATACTCATGATTTGAAAATTCCTGTGATAATTACCAGTTGATTTAAGTCAAAATTAGGCAATAAATAGAGTTAGTTTTGCGAAAAAGCCGTGTTTACAGGATTAATCCAGTCATTAGGAACGATCAAACCTTTAGGGGGCGATTCTTGGCAAATTACATGTTTACCCCAGTCACCTGAGTTAATTATGCAAGATTTAGCTTGTGGTGACAGTATTGCCGTCGATGGTGTTTGCCTAACGGTAGAAGAAATTTTAGAATGCGGATTTATCGCCACCGCTTCACCAGAAACTCTTCGCCGTACAACTTTGGGGAAACAATCAGACCAGAAGTATGTTAACTTAGAAGCGTCGCTGCGAGTAGGCAGCAAAATCGGCGGTCATTTTGTCATGGGTCATGTAGACGGCACAGGACGAATGCAAGCGGTAGAACAAACTGCAACTTCTTGGGAAATGACTTTTATAGCGGCAGAAAGTGCGGCTCGCTACATTGTCCCCAAAGGCAGTATAGCCGTGAATGGCATCAGCCTGACAGTCGCCGAATATGAACCAGAACTTTCGCAATTCAAAGTGGCAGTTATTCCCCTGACCTATGCCGAAACCAATCTCCGCTATCTCCGTCCCGGTAGTTTGGTTAATCTCGAAGGAGATATTCTCGGCAAATACGTGGAAAAATTGCTTTATCCAGGCAAGCAACATACACCGGACGATGCCAGCTTTGAGGAAATCACACCCGCATTCTTAACAGAAAACGGGTATTTGTGAATGAGGAATTGGGCATGGGGCATGGGGCATAGGGCATAGGGCATGGGGCATAGGGCATAGGGCATAGGGCATGGGTAATCGAAAGAAATGTCCTCCTTGTCCTCCTTGTCCCCCCCTCCCCCACTCCCCCACTCCCCCCCTCTTCTAACGGTAGGTTTGCCCAATTACCCGCGCTGTCTGTGTAGCTTGAATCAACTGGCTAAGACCGCTGTCTAATTGTACGCCTGGGTCAGTTGCAACCCAGCCTTGCGATGTCAGGTGACGCACTTCAAAGTGCAGGTGGGGACCTGTGGAATTGCCAGTGCTGCCAACTCGCCCAATTATGGTTCCTTGTTGTACCAACTGACCGGGTTGGACGAAGATTTCTGACATGTGACCGTAGAGAGTTTGTTGAGCAAAACTGTGGTTAAGAATAACAGTTAAACCATAACCGCCTACCCAATCAGCAACCTCGACTTGACCAGTAGCAGCTGCTAAAATTGGTGTTCCCATCGCTGCACCCAAATCTGTACCGGCGTGGAAACGGCGATCGCCTGTAATCGGATGCACTCGCCAACCAAACAAAGAAGTAATCGGTGAGGGAACAGATAACGGGAACATCATTCCCCCAGGATTGACAGCGACTGCGCCAGTATAAGGAATTTGTGGTAATACTGATGCAAGTGGAATGTCGTAAGTTACAGTGCTGTCGCGGGGTGCAGTATTATCAGCCGTCATTGGTGCTGACAATTCCCCAGGCGCCTGGGCGATCGCACTCGAACCAACTATGGGGTTAGAATTGAAATTGCTGGGATTGGGGATAAATCGATTCGGGCGAAAAGCGCTTTTGCTGACACCAACAGAAGCAACTGGCTTTTCACGCCAGGAGCCATTGTTAAGATTAATCGGACCAACCCGCGTAGAACGCCATGCGCTACGGCTGAGAGTGCTTGCAAGACGACGTGGTGGTGAAACGTTAGCGATCGCCTTTGTTTCTTGACTTCTTCTGATCCAACTCGGCGCTTGTTTGCGTGTTACGTCGTTATTAGAATCAGCTACACGCTCATTTCCATAAGGAGTAATCGGGATTTTCGCGCAAATACCACCCGCACCTTGCGCTAAAATAGTTCGACAACCGCTTGAACGTTCGCTAAGTACTACAGAATTCGGTGCTTGATAATTACTCGTCCCATCGTTTTTATAGTCGTTGGGGTCAATATAGGCGTTATTGTAATCTTTTTTGCTGTCTGAGATGCTTGGTGGTTGCGAAACTTCTGAGGGTCTTTCTATAGTGCGAGAATTGCTAGATGTGGCTGAAGAATCGGATTGTGGTTTTCTGTGTCTAATTCTTGCAGGCTTAACCCGCGAAGCTTCTACCTGCCCTCTGAAGCGTCTAGCGGTGGTGTCAGGTTCAGAATCAACACTCGCTCTTGAGCGTCTGATGCGAGTCACAGGCTCATCAGACTCGCTTTGACGTGTTGAGCGTCTAACTGGCTCGGATGACTGAGAAACTTCTGTTTTATTGCGTAGTCGCTTTTTGAGTCTCGCTCGACGCTCAGAAAAATCTGGTGTCGCTTGAGTCGATTCTGTTGCAGAAGCACTGCGATCGCGCACAACCTCTTTTTTAACTGGATTTGTAACTGCCTGCCGTGAATTTTCGACAGTGGGAACGATATTATCTATTGATGTGTCTACCTGAGCAAACACAAAGCCTCCACTGAGAAGGCTGAAACTGCTTAACCAACACAGACTCTGTGCTGGTAAAGAAGATGCCAAACGTTTTGTCACAAGACATCGCTGTAATAACTTGTGCAAACGGCGATCGCTCTTTTGATTGCGCTGCATCATTTGTAAAGAGTGCGTGTTGTGTGTAATTAGACTGGGGATTGGGCATTGGGCAATGGGCAATGGGAATTAAAGAAGCGGTTGTAAGTGATGCGCGTTCTAAAATGGGCATTGGGCAATGGGCAATGGGAATTAAAGAAGCGGTTGTAAGTGATGCGCGTTCTAATATGATTCTTTCCATTCCCAATGCCCCATGCCCCATGCCCTATTCCCCCTACCTAAAATTAATCAGAGGATTTACTGTAACCCAAACTGATTGTACCGGGTTGAAGACAAATTTCTGGTGTTATTACTGTGTTATTATCATAAGTTTGCATTTTGATTCGTAGTTCTCCGGTAGAAGTTACGCCTACAACAGTCCCCGAATGATTTTTGATGTCTACTTTATCGCCCATATTCGTAAGCAAATTGAGATAATCTGACAGAAGTATATTTACTCCTTTTTCACAAAGGCACTCAACGCCAAATTCTATTCCTAGCAAAACCTCCAAAGCTAGCATTTCCAGAGAATCAATTACACCTTTTCCCTCTTTCGCTTGCCAGAATTTCAGATTGATTCCGGTTTCTGGTACAGAGTTTGACCAGTTAATCCCCACACCAACCACTGCTTGTGTGATTTTTCCTTTGTGTACTTTGGTTTCAGTCAAAATGCCGCCTAGTTTACGGCTACTTAAGACTAAATCATTGGGCCATTTAATTCCGACATTCACGCCACATTTTCGCAATTGTTTCGCAATTCCCCAACAAAGTGCCAAAGTTAATTGGTAGCTGTTACTTGCCTCTAGTTGCGGGGCTATAGCGACTGAAAGATACAATCCCCCACCAAAAGAACTCCACTGACGCCCCCATTGCCCCCGTCCTGCTGTTTGGCAAGTCGCAATTACTACACATCCGTAAGCGGCACCTTGTTCTAGCAAGTTCCACACAGTAAGGTTAGTAGAGGCTACGGTGTCAAAAACATGTAGATCCAATGGGAAATATTTATGCTCGCGCCTCCTGAGGGCGGTTTCTAACTGTTGTCGATCAAATTCCACAGGGTTTACCGAAATCCCGTTGTACAAGTTAACATTAATTGGCTGAAGAAAGATTTTCTGTTTAGGTTTAGACCGAGATGCACACTTGGAACTGGCACACTTGGGAAGGAATGCCTTACCTGACTTGCAGTCTACTAGAACGTTTACCTCACGGCTTTTTCACCCACCAGTTTTGGTCACGTTCTCCGCAAGAGTTAACTAAGGTCTTGCAACCAGAAGCATTAGCTTATCGCTTAAAACAAGTTCATGGCAACATCGTCCTCACACCGCAGGAAATTACTAGCAAGTTAAGTGCGGGTGGAAATGATGTTGAAGGAGAAGGTGATTCTGCCCTGGTATTGGGAGACGGTTTGATGAGCGAAGAACCTCTACAAGCGTTGTGGGTAGCTAGCGCTGATTGTACACCGGTGCTGATTGCCGATGAAAAGACTCTTCAAGTGGCAGCAGTACATGCAGGTTGGCGGGGTACGGCATCTAAGATTGTACCGCAAGCGATCGCCCGATTTATTGCCCAAGGCAGCAAAATCGAAAATTTACAAATCGCCCTCGGACCTGCGATCGCTGGCGAAGTTTACCAAGTTTCAGAACAGGTAGCAGCAGAAATAGGCGCAAGCATTATACCACATAATGATGAAAAAAGTATAATTGATGCGATGTATCAGCTAGCAAATTCACCTTTATTACCCGATCCACATCCCGGAAAAGTGCGGTTAGATGTGCGACGGGTAAATGCTTTACAGATGGAAATGTTGGGAATAAGTTCTGAACAAATAGCGATCGCACCTTATTGTACTTTTCAAACCCCAGATTATTTCTTTTCTTATCGCCGCGAAAAACAGAAGAAAGTTCAATGGTCAGGAATCGTCAGCATTTGAGAAAATTCGTAGTAAGCGCTGTACTCGTTTAAACCAAAAACTAAAATTTAGATAACAATTCAAAAAAAGCATAATATTTCAGGCGATCGCCCCTGAGATTTCTAACGCATGAAGTGCAGGTTCAACCATTTCCATAAGTAGGCTGTCTGCCTTTGCCTTTATAGCGATTGAGTACTATTTATATCATAAAAGTCAAATATGCTAGTCCCAGTTAGTGTTTGAGTTTCTGGATGGTAAATTAATTTAAATGTTGTAATACCGATGCTGGGCGGTAATCCCGTGCGGGGCGTGAAAATTGAAATTAAACGTTTTGGCAACAATTTCCCTTCCTACACACTTCCAGCTACCATGTAATGGACCTACGGGTTGCTGAAAAATAGTGGTTCCATCCGGATCGCCACCTGAATTTGAGTCAGAGCCAGTCAGGTTGCCATCAAAGTTAAAAGTGAGCAGTTCACTATAATTTGTGGCATCAGTACTAGGTGACTTAACTGTTGCTAGGTATGTGCCTACAACTGAACGGCAACCGTTTTCTTTGAATTCATTTGCCACGGCTTGACGAGAAATCATCAAAGTTGGAATCGTCAGTGCTAATAAGGCACAAGCTGTGCCAAATATTCTCTGCATAAACTACGGTAAAAATACTAAATGATGACAAATATTACCATTGTTTTGGTATTTACTCAAATAAGGAAAATATGCCGATTAAACTTTACGATTTAGCTGGAGCCGAGGACGATTGCCGCTTTAGTCCCTTTTGTTGGCAAGTCAAGATGGCTTTAAAACACAAAGGACTTAATGCAGAAGAAATTCCTTGGCGGTTTACAGAGAAAGAGGCGATCGCTTTTTCCGGGCAGGGACTGGTTCCTGTCTTGGTCGATGGCGACAAGACTGTGAATGATAGTTGGGAAATTGCTCGTTACTTGGAAACAACTTATGCCGATCGCCCAAGTTTATTTAACGCAAAGGTTGGCGAATCAGGGGCTTTATTTATCAAGTTTTGGTCTGCACAAGCTATTAGTCCACTGATTTTCCGCCTTATTCTTCTAGATTTGTTTGAGAATTTACACGAAAAGGACAAAGCGTACTTTCGCCAGAGCCGGGAGAAACGTTTCGCAATGACGTTGGAAGAATTTGCAACACCGAATGATGAAACCATTACTGCTTTGCAAACAGCGTTATCTCCTATGAGGGAAGTTCTTTCTCGTCAGCTTTATCTAGGCGGCGATCAGCCCTATTTTGGTGACTATATTGCCTTTGCACAATTTCAATGGGCAAGAACAGTCAGTCCAATCCAGTTGCTCGCCAAAGACGATCCAATTTACAACTGGCGCGATCGCTTGCTGGATGCTTTCGATGGTTATGCTCGTAATGCATCTGGTTACGCTGTCTAATAAGGCATAATATTTCAGGCGATCGCAGCTATTGAATTAAGTCGGTATCATCAAACAAGATTACGCCACTTTTAACGGCTTTTGGGGTAAAGTGATCAATTGTGGCTTCGTACTTGACGGGTGACGATAAATCCGGCAGCTGCAACAGTAAAAAGGCTGTCGTCAACGCACCTCCGCAATCACGTCTGTACTATGTTTTTGGAGTTCAATAAAGCTAGCAGATGAACATAGGAATAATCGAACCTTACAGTAGCGGATTTTTAGAAGTTGTACCAGAGGGTGAAGGAAGCGATTATTGGCAAATTGCAGCTATACATATTAACGGAGAAGCCTTTTGCCTTAGTCCTCGTCTTTATCGTTCGCAACAGGTGGCATTAGCTAAAGCCGCGCAAATTTATGATTGGATAGCTGACCACGAGCAACAAATTAGTGGCAAGGGTTGCTATTGCGAAAAATTTCAGCTGACCCTGTGGCATCAGCCAAAAGTATCTTAGTACAGTTAAGCCTAAAAACGAGCGCGTTTTTAAATGCATCGGGATGCATAAGCAATGCATCGGGACGCATAAGCAATGCATCGGGATGCATAAGCAATGCATCGGGATGCATAAGCAATGCA
>NZ_JBPAOH010000140.1:0-21091 GCF_050875635.1 Tolypothrix sp. VBCCA 56010 | reverse complement strand
CAATTCTCGGTTACGTGAGGTACACCCGTAGGGGCACGGCAGTGCCGTGCCCCTACACGCGACGATATAATGTTGTACCGCATCTGAATGGGAACTGCTATATAATTCGGTGAAAAACAAGATACCCGACTTCTTAAAGAAGTCGGGTATCTGAGCCGGAAAAACAGCCACGAAAGAAAAATGTTTTCCGCGTTCAAATGCCAGCAAAAAAAAGCTGATAATTATGCCTTGGCTAAATTTTGTGCAACAAAATCCCAGTTTACCAACTGCTCTAAGAAGTTTTTGATAAAGGCAGGACGAGCATTGCGGAAGTCAATGTAGTAAGCATGTTCCCAAACGTCTAGAGTTAGAAGTGCTTTCTGATTATGAGCTAGAGGGTTCTCTGCATTCGGTGTTTTCGTCACCTTCAGCGTTCCATTATCATCAATCAACCAAGCCCATCCGCTGCCAAACTGCGTTGTAGCCGCGTTAGTAAACTCTTCTTTGAATTTATCAAAGCTACCAAAATCTTTGTCAATTTTAGCAGCTAAATCACCGCTTGGTGTACCGCCGCCTGCTGGCTTCAAAGAATTCCAAAAGAAAGTATGATTCCAAACTTGAGCTGCGTTGTTAAAAACTCCTGTTAAAGAGGGGTCTTTAAAAGAAATTTTGATCACTTCTTCTAGAGGCTTATTAGCGAGGTCTTTACCTTCAACGAGCTTGTTAAGGTTGTCTACATAAGTTTTATGATGCTTGCCGTAGTGATACTCGAAAGTCTCAGCTGTCATGCCATACGGCTCTAAAGCGTTAAAGTCGTAAGGTAGGGGGTCTTGTGTAAATGCCATGAGTGTGAAATCCTCTCTTTACCGTTTTCCAGTTTAAAGCTAATGCTACAGCTTTGGAAATTACAGGTTTTGTGTTGAGCAATTGAAGATGCTGAACACTGTAAAATAAAACTTTACATTGTTATTTTACTACCAAAGGCAGGATTCAGACAAAGTGGTTTTATCACAATTGAGGTCAAATCTATCTAAATGAATACGCAATAAGTAAGAGACAATGGGGTTTTTGTCTTGATATAGCAATCCTAGATCCGAGCGTGAAAATTCGCGGTATTCAGATTCCCGACTTATTAAAGAAGTCGGGAATCTAACTTTTCACGCTCTTCTAAACGGACTGATATAGATATATTTTTTCATCAATAATTTTCAAATATAATTCTTATTTAATGTGAATAAAAATAGTTATAATCAATAGACAATATTGTGTATGTTTCATATCATGGGAGCGCAAATCAGACATATTGTAGAAACGTTCCAGCGAAACGTCTCTACTAGATACAATTATTTTTATTAAAGCGGTAATTAAATTATTTAAGACTGTTTTTTTCTAATTTTAATAATGGTGAGTAGATGCTCACGATTATATTTAACTAATAACTAACAGTAGATTCTATTAACTTAAGGCGAGACAAAGAGCCAAAGTGAATTTTTTAGGATATGTCCCGGCTTAAGTTGAGTAGCGCAGCAATTTGTGTTAATTACAATTGAGATAACCTTTGCTGGTAGAAGTCAATAATTTTTGCCGTGACTTCTGAAATTGAAAGACCATCGGTTTGTATTTCAATTGCATCGGCTGCTTTCTGCAAGGGGGAAACTTTGCGGGTGCTATCTTTCCAGTCGCGTTCGGCGATGTCTTTTTCCAGCTGCTCTAAACTGACTTCGGGTTGACCTTGTTTTTTAAAGTCTTGCTGACGACGCCGTGCGCGTTCGCTAACAGAAGCGGTTAAAAAGATTTTGACTTCAGCATCGGGAAAAACGTGAGTACCGATATCCCGTCCTTCAGCAACTAAACCACCTTTTTTACCCCAGTTTTGCTGTTGTTTAACTAGTGCTTCACGTACAGCGCTTTGTGCGGCTATGGCGGATACTTTTGATGTTACTCCTGGCGTGCGAATTACTTGAGTAACATCAGTATGATTAATCCAGACTCGTACAGGAGATTGTAAATTTTCGCCCGGAGTCAGTTCAATGACACACAGGTTAGCTAATTCAGCGATCGCACACTCATCATCCAAAGCAATTTCTTCTTGCAACACTAGCCAAGTAAAAGCTCGGTACATTGCGCCAGTATCTAAATATACTAGACCCAAGTTCGCTGCCACTTGACGAGCCACCGTTGATTTACCAGCACCAGCCGGTCCATCAATGGCGATGACGGGAGAGCGATCGCGCAGGATGGTATTATCAATCAAACGTGTAGAACCAAGACGAGCTGCGATCGCAAGCATTCCTTCCTCCTTAACTTCCTCTAAAGACATCAACGTAGTCGGTTCAACCAATTCAATATATTCGACTAAAACAGTAGTGACCATTGCTAGTTCTTGCTCCACCGCTGCTATAAGAGTGCTGGTGTTACGAACGCCCGCTTTAAATGCTGCTTCAGCTTGCCGCAAGCCGCGATATAATGCCGCTGCCTGCTGCTTTTGGCTTGCAGTCAAATATTGATTGCGGGAACTCAAGGCAAGACCCGATGCTTCGCGCACCGTTGGACAAGCAACAATTTCTGTCGGCAAATTCAAATCAGCCACTAGCTTTCTAATAATCGCCAGTTGCTGACCATCCTTTTGACCGAAATAGGCTCGATCGGGCTGTACCAAGTTAAAAAGCTTGGTAACAATCGTAGCCACACCCTGAAAGTGACCTAGCCGAGAACGACCACACAAGCGTGATATCATAGCAGATGGAGGGATAACTTGTGTAACAATTGAATCTTGTATACTCTTCTGCGGAACTCCTAATTCCTCCGGAGAAGGCGCAAAAATCGCATCCACACCAGCTTGTTCACAAAATTGCCCATCTGCCTCTAAAGTACGAGGATAGCGTTGAAAATCCTCATTGGGACCAAATTGCAGGGGATTAACGAATATACTGACGATTACCGTGGCGTTTTCTCGCCGTGCCCGTTCTATCAAGCTTAAATGACCTTGATGCAAAGCTCCCATCGTCGGAACCAGTCCAACTGGTGTCTGATACCAGCTGGTTGCCTCATTTGATAGCAGTTCCTCCGACTGGCAAAGCTGATTTTCCGAACGACGTTTAGCTAAATAACAGCGTAAAGCTGCAACTGTTGTCAGCAGGCGCACAAAATACCCCTAGTTCTTCTTGAGCCTCTCCCCCGCTAGTTTATATCTGAATTAGGGGGAAAAAACGTGTGAACTAGGGGAAATGGGGAGTGGGGCATTGGGGAATGGGGCATTGGGCATGGGGCATCGTCCAAGTGGGCATCGGGCATGATCCAAGTGGGCAAGTGAAATACGTCTAGCTTCTTTTTATTCCCATTGCCCATTAAACAATTGCCCAATGCCCAATGCCCAATGCCCAATTACCAATTACCTTCCTAAGACTTCAATCCGCACTGGTGCTACACCACTGCCCATCATTCCTAAAACGCGGGCAGCGGCAACAGAAAGGTCAATTACTCGACCGCGAATGAATGGACCGCGATCGTTAATTCGCACTACTACAGAACGACCGTTGCGGGTGTTGGTGACGCGGACTCGCGTACCAAAGGGTAAATGGCGATGGGCAGCTGTTAGTTTTTCTGGATTAAATCTCTGACCGCTGGCGGTGCGATTGCCGGAACCATCATAGCCATAATAAGAAGCTACTCCCCTGAGGGAGACTTTCACAGGTCCGACATTAATCTCTGATGGCAATTTTGGTATTGATACCGGTAGTCGTGCCGGTAAGTTAAGAATCTGGTTTAGGGGAGAAGCATTGCCTAGTAATCTCCGCAAGCGATTGGTGGCTTGCAATGCGTCTTGTGCCAGATTATTGGTTGTGTCTGGCGATCGCGTTTGATCGTTGATTTCGACCAATTCTTCGTTATTGACTTTGATGATATAGCGATCGCTCGATGTTTGGTCAGCAGAGACACTTTTATTTTGTGCTTGATCTGTTGTCGCGCTAACAGCTTTCCAACTGACGATTATTTGACTGGCGTCTACATTTTCCCGGCTTAACTGGTTTATCTTCGCTGCTACTACACCAGCTCTTTGAACCGGGTCATCATCGCCAATGTTTGTTTGGTTACTGACAGGAGTTGTAGTTTCAACATTCGCTACTTTTACAGAAGTGTCAGCAACAGCATTGTTTGACTGTGTACTTTGAGTATCACCACCAGTTACACCAACTTTGGTATCTACTTTGGTTTCTTCGCTCTTGACTGGTGTAGAACTGACAAAGGTGAGAACAGGAATTTTGCGAATAAATAGCGTTGCAGCTTGACGACCTCCAATATTGTGAGGATGAATTTCCGTAATTACGGCATCCGAGGTAAGGTTCCCTGCTGAGGATTGATACTCTCCCACCTTGACGATATCGGCTGAAGGTGTTTTTTCGGAAGCGGTATCCGTTTCCTTGTCTGTTTGAGCGCGACCTATTGAGGGCATTCCCAAAACAGTCATAAACAGGGTGACAATAGTCCACAAATGTCTTTGATTCATGCGTCCGTTTTTAAAGCGTGTTAAGAACTGAAGTTTTATCTTTCGTGAGATTTTGCACCACAATCATGTAAAATGCCCCAAAAATTTCAACTCATTCCCATGAACACTTTTGTTTATAACTGCAACAGATTAACATGAACCTTTTGCCTAGGGGATCGGGGTTGTATTGTAACTCTTGGTAAATTTATCAAATTTAAATTTCAATTTTCAGCACAAAACCTTTCCCAAAAGCGGATTTTGGCTGTTTAAGAGTTGTCTGGAAAATTAAAATTTTTCTTAGGGAAACTTAACAATATTTAGTGGATAAATTGGTTTGGATAGTGTCTTCAACCGTTCATCAAGTTAATTGCTGTATGTGTCAGATCGAAAACAAAAGTCCAATGCACAAAATAACTGAAAAAACAATACTATTAAGTTGATAAATTTAAATAGAAAACTAATGTTTGATTAGATTAATCAATTGATTGCCTTTCATCTCAAAAGTCTCTGCAAAACTTGAGATTAATTATCTTTTTCAAACAGTTTGATTGTATACAAACCACGAACCACACAGTCTTAACCGATGTTTGAGAATTTGTCAAATAAGCCATCTATGGTGACAGTAGCTGCTAGCATTGACACTCCCCTAGCGGAAGAAATATGAGAAAATTAACCAGAGTTAATCGGCAAATTTTCACTCTTCTTTGCCGATATAGCGAAAAACTACGGAAAAGTTTCCCCCGCATCGCGTTTTTATTAAGCACTGAGGTCATGGAACTTCGTTGATTTGGTTAAAACAACGCGCTCACAGGCAACGCGGATTTCTTCCATAGTCCCCAGTCCCCAGTCCCCAGTCCAAGCGTCATGACACAAGAAAATTTAGAAGCTGTTCTCAACGACTTGCATTGCAAATACAAGTTACTGCAAGATGGTGTAGTGGCGAACTATATACCGGAATTGGCGAAGGTGAATCCGGAGTTGTTTAGTATCTGCGTTGTAACTGTAGATGGTGAAGCTTACCAAGTTGGTGATGACAAACAGTTATTTACAATCCAGTCGATTTCCAAGGTGTTTGCATATGGACTTGCGCTTGAGGATCATGGACGGGATTATGTTTTAACTAGGGTTGGGGTGGAACCGACGGGAGATGCGTTTAATGCAATTATTCTAGATGAGCAATCAAATCGACCATTAAATCCAATGGTAAATGCAGGAGCGATCGCCACCACCAGTTTAATCAAGGGTAATGGTGCAACCGAACGTCTCAATCGAATGTTGAATATGTTTCGCCGATACATCGGTCATGATGTATTCGTTGACATCTCCGTATTTACCTCAGAGCGCTCCACCGGACATCGCAACCGGGCAATGGCGCACTTAATGCTAAACTTTGGCATGATTGATCCTAACATTGAAGAATCGCTCGATTTGTACTTCCAGCAATGCGCGGTGATGGTAAATTGCTACGACTTAGCAGTTATGGCAGCTACTTTGGCGAACAAAGGTATCAATCCGGTTACAAAAGAGCGTGCGGTGAATAGCAGTTATATAAAAGACATTTTGAGCGTCATGTATACCTGCGGCATGTATAATTTTGCCGGGGAATGGGCTTATAAAATCGGTATTCCTGCGAAAAGTGGTGTTTGTGGTGGAATTATCGCTATAGTACCAAATAAGATGGGAATCGGAGTGTTTTCGCCGCGTCTTGATGCGCGTGGTAACAGTGTTCGGGGGGTGAAGGTGTGTGAAGAACTTTCCCAGCAGTTAGGCTTGCATCTATTTGAGTGTTCGCGCAATAATTTCAAGTCGAGAGATTTATGTAATTAAATTTTATTTATCTTAAGTAATAATAACCATAGATTTGGCAATACAAAAAAACCAAATTTACCCTAATTTTTTATCATCAGATGAGCCTTTAGGAAGAGTAAATTGTATGGTTGAATATTTTATAATTATATAAGCAAGGCTTAATGCCCGTTATTCAGATTTACAAAAACTAATAGAACGAATTTGGTAAATAAAGTTATTAACTTTTATTACCTTGATGTTGACTTTTAAAGCATTGAGTACGAAAAAGTTAAAATATTTTATATTAAACTATAGCATCTATTTAGCAAATTTTTCAGATTTGGCAAATTAATAATGTAATGTTGTATTTAGCTACAGTCCTGACAGCTAACTTTGATATACGTCTGATTGTCCTTTCAATTGCTATTGCCATAATTGGTTCATGCATTGCCTTAGATATAGCTGAACAAATCTCGCTTGCTCAAAAATCCAGTCGGCTGTGGTGGGTGACGGGTAGCGCACTTACCTTAGGAATTACTATCTGGGTAATGCACTTTATTGGCATTCTTTCATATCGGCTGCCGATACGAGTTGAATATGATTATACTATCGTCTTAATTTCAATGGTAGTAGCAATTATCGGTTCAGCAATTGGATTTTTTATTATTAGCTGTCAGCCGAAAGTGGACAACGTAACGTTATTAGTTGGGAGCTTTTTTGTAGCAGGTGCAATTATTTGTATGCACTATACGGCAATGTTAGCGCTGAAAGTTTCTGCCGAGCCGATGTATGACTTAAAGTTAATTACTCTAAGTGCTGGAGTAACGATTGGTAATGCATTAAGCGCTTTCTGGCTAACTTTTCATCCCTTTAAAGAGAAGATTGTATCTGTAGAAGTACGGAAGTTTTACACTGCTTTGCTGATGGGAGGTGCAATTTGTGGAATGCACTACATGGCAATGGCAGGCGTTAAGTTTAAGGTGAAAAATGTTTCAGCCTTGTTAGATGTTCCCGGAGATAATACCGTATTGATAATTGCAATTAGCATTGCTGCTTTAATTATTTTGATATTAGGACAACTGGCTGCTTTTTATGGTCGGCGTTTGAGTGCTGAATTGGCAACAACAGAAGCTTTGCGTCAAAGCGAAGAACGCTTTGAACAATTGGTAAAAGAGCGCACTCAAGAATTAGAAGCGGCAAAAATGATTGCCGAAGCTGCCAACCGTGCAAAGTCAGAATTTCTAGCTAATATGAATCATGAATTGCGAACACCGCTAACTGCAATAATTGGGTTTTCGAGTGTACTTTTACAGAAAGTCTTTGGTTCATTGAACGACAAACAGGAACAGTATGTTAGGGGAATCAATAAGTGCGGATATCAACAGTTAAATCTGATTAATGACTTGTTGGATTTAGCTAAAATTGAGGCAGGACGAGAAGAATTAGATATCGTCACTTTAGCAGTAGAACCTATTTGTCAAGACTGTCTTGCGGTGATTCGCGAACAAGCGATCGCTCACGGTTTAGATTTATTATTAGAAATTGCGCCAGATGTTACGATTTGTAATGCTGACGATCGCCGATTGCGGCAGATATTATTAAATTTACTTTCAAATGCTGTCAAGTTTACCGAATGCGGCTTTGTGAAACTAAAAGTTGAGAAAAAGTCTGGCTTTATTAACTTTGCGGTAATCGATACTGGTATTGGTATTTCCCCAGAGGATCAACAAAAGCTTTTTCAAACGTTTCAGCAAGTCGGTGGCGATCGCGATCGTCAACGTCAAGGTACAGGATTGGGTCTTGCTCTGTCAAGAAATTTAGCTTTACTTCATAAAGGCGATATTACAGTTGAGTCTGAGTTAGGAAAGGGTAGTAACTTTACTTTACTTTTACCGGAATCGCCAGTAGGCGATTCTTTACAAATTGTGGAATAAAAGCGATCGCTATTTTCACGATTACTTTATACTTAATTATTTTTTGATAAACTAAATGCTCTTTTGATTATACACTGAGTTACAAATAAAACTATAAACTACCGAGAATACTCGGTTAGGAAAACATAACTTTGTAAAAAATTCATAAACTCTCAATAGTCTTTACAGTAAGTTTAAAAACGTTTTTATATTTAGCTATAAGATAAAAATAGTTGTGTCGCTACTAAGACGCTCTGGACTAATATGTAAATTACTCTTGCACATCATGTTTATAACAACAGACTCTAAAAACTGGCGACAAGAAAGCCGTTATAGTAGTCGGGGAAGTGTGTACTTATTCGCTCCGATGGTCAACTTCAACATAATGGCTGAAGTTGGTGACACTCCACCCTAGATGTGCATGTATTTACTTGGAAATTTTTAGAGAAATTCAATAATTACATCCAAATGAAGTAAGAAAATTTTACTTTTGTGTTGGTATCACTTAAACAGATGTAATTTAGTTGAAATCGCTGCTTTTGTAATTGAATAACAAAGCATCAAACAGCCTATCAAATCTGCATGTATAGATTAGTAATTATGCAGTTATCTTGACAGGCAAATTGATTCTTATTCGGTTCTTAATTAGTTCCGAATATATAAAGCAGTGTCTCTAATTTCCAGTAAATATCAATATTGAATACTAACTACCAAAGTTGCTTGTAATCTGCGATAAGTATCTCTTGTGCAGCTTTATCTAACAATTAAATAACACCTGCGTTGAATTCTCAGAGATACCTTTTGGTTTTTGAAAGTTCGATCAACCATTTGGTTTGTATCTGTGCTTTTTAATGACTATACATTCCGAGAATGCAGATTAAAAAGTATATCTGACAACGCAGAACAGAATGAGTGCAAACATCAAGACAACTATTCATCTGGATGAAAATCATGAATAACCACGGCTATATCTCAAAGTGGAAAAAAATCCAAGAAACTGTTTTAACTAACTTGTTAAAAGGTATACCTACAAATTTCGTGGGAAGCAAATTACGAACTTCGCTGTATCGTAATATTTTTGGCAAAATAGGTAACTCAGTTTATATTCAACACGGTGTTGAATTCATCAACACTCCTTGTATTGAAATAGGCAATAATGTGCAGATTTTACGAGGTGTTAATCTCGATGCGAGTGGAGATAAAAACAATAAAATTTATTTAGCAAATGGAGTTGGACTTAACTATGGTGTTGACATAAATGCGTTAAGAAATACGTGTATATATATAGATGAATCTACCTTCATCGGTCCTTATGTTTGTATAGCTGGTCCCGGCAACATTAAGATTGGTAAAAACTGTTTAATTGCGGCACACACCGGAATATTCGCTAATAATCATATTTTTTCAGATCCCACCCAGTTGATTGGCTTACAAGGTATAACTCGCGAGGGAATTGTAATTGAAAATGATTGTTGGCTAGGTTCTGGAGTGAAGGTATTAGATGGAGTCACTATCGGTAAAGGCAGTGTTATTGGTGCCGGTTCTGTTGTTACCAAAAATATTCCTTGTTTTTCAGTTGCTGTAGGTGTTCCTGCACGAGTAATTAAAAGCCGTAATACCCAAATTGCAGAATCTTCAATGTTAAGGTTGACCTAAGCTTGTACAAATAAAGCCTGGTAATTGAAAAATTCATAATTCATAATTTATAATTCATAATTATGTTGACAATGGGGATTTAAACCTTAGTTTTATTCAGGAATGCCCGAAAAAGCACCGGATAAAAACCCTTTTTACTTATGAGTTGCAAATTTAAAATTATTTGAGATAAAACAGGCGAATAATTATTAGTTATTGACGTAATTTAATTATGTAAATTAAAATTTTGACATAATTAAATTGCCGTTTTTAAACTTGACAAATCATATGTAGATAAGGAAATTGATTTAATGATTCAATTAATAGAAAAAGCTCAGAAAAAACGGTTGCGTCTTCAGTATTTAGATGGCTTGCGTGGACTGGCAGCAGTGTATGTGGTACTAGTCCATATCGAACCATCTATAGGAGAACAATTGCCTAATTGGTTGCAACTTTTTATGAAAATATTAAGATATGGTCGCGTTAGTGTTGTAGTGTTTATTATACTTTCTGGCTACGTTTTGATGGCATCAGTAGTTCGCTCGCCAAACGGTTATGTAGCTGGAGGTTTGTTGGGTTATATTAAGCGGCGATCGCGTCGAATTTTACCACCATACTATGCCACGCTTTTTTTCTGCGTCTTATTAGCAGCAGTAATATTTATATTAGAGAAATTTACTAGTTTTCAATGGAATGAAATAGCTGCTAAAGGTCCATTTTCTCCTTACTTTTCCTTGAGTGATTTCTGCTATCACCTGCTACTAATTCACAATCTTAGTTCTGAAACATATATGTCTATTAATCCACCATTGTGGACTGTGGCTACTGAATGGCAGTTATACTTTATATTTCCGCTATTCTTATTACCTATATGGCGACGTTTTGGATTAACTTCAGTTGTTATCGCTGCTTTTTTAATTGGAATAGCACCCTTATATCTTTTCAATGGATTGTTTGAAACAGCTAGTCCTTGGTTTCTTGGTTTATTTGCCTTGGGAATGGCAGCAGCAGATATTGGACTTTCGCAAAAATCCAAGTTAATTGCTATTAGAAATTCTCTCCCGTGGGGTGTATTGACAATTATATTTACTGGCGTAGCTTTTTTAACTGAGTGGCGAAAATTGGGATTGCATATATGGATTAGTGAAAGTTTTTTTGGTCTGGCATCTGCTTGTTTATTTATTTACTGCACCAAGTTTGCGATCGCTGACAAAAAGCTACCTTCAATTTTACGTGTATTCGAGCATCCGATTGCGATCGCACTCGGAGTATTTTCTTATAGTCTCTATCTCACTCATGGACTAGTGTTGGTGTTGGTACGTTACTTTCTTTTTAGTCTGCAATTATCTCCTGTATTATTTGCGGTTACATCTTACACATTAGGTCTGGCAACGTCGTTAGTAATTGCTTATTTGTTTTACTTACTTTTTGAAAGACCATTTATGTCTGGTTTCTTAAAGAAGCGGAAAGTCAAAGATGCAGTAAGTTGACCAAATAATTATTAATTCATAATTCATAATTCATAATTAAAAAAAATGGGTAAAGCGCGAACACGCTCATTATAAATAAGCTAAAACTTATTAAGTGGAGAGTTAAAGCTGACAGTGATTTAAATTAGTAATTATGAATTATTAATTATTAATTACATTAAGAGACCATTTCTAAAGTAAATATTAAGTAGGGTGTGTTACGGCTATGCAAAAATTTAGGAGTTTGAGAGGCTAATTATTAGCCGTAACGCACCATCTTTCTCGGTGCGTTAAGCGTTGCTATAACGCACCCTACCATTTAAGGTTTACTTTATAAATAACCTCTAATACTGTAGATTTAGCTACTATTTCTTCTCACATAATTAGCAAAAAAACAAAAGAGGTGTTAATTTAATGAAACAATTAACTAGAACATCTACTGAGGAGAGAATACGTCTGCATTTCTTAGATGGAATACGTGGTTTGGCAGCATTGTATGTGGTATTTTGTCATATTTTGCCGCACCAAGGGGAAAACTTACCTCTATGGATAAGTTTGCCAACAAAACTATTAAGATATGGTTCTTTTAGTGTGGCAATTTTTATCGTACTTTCTGGCTACTGTTTAATGTTGCCAGTAACTCGCTCTCAAACCAGTTACATTCCCGGAAATTTATTTAATTACTTTAAAAAAAGAGCCAGAAGGATTATACCACCTTTTTATGCAGCTATTATTTTCTGCTGTATATTAGCTCTGATTATATTAACTTTAGAACGATTTACAACTTTTCAATGGCGTGAGGTTCAGTATGATTGGTTTTCTCCTCGTTTCTCTGTTTTAGATGTAATTTTGCACTTTTTAGTAATTCATAATTTGGTTCCGGGAACAAACGTTTATATTATGAATATACCATTATGGAGTGTGGCTTTAGAATGGCAGATTTACTTTTTATTTCCTTTAGTTTTTCTACCTATATTGCGACGTTGGGGTTTGTTGTCAGTGATAGCGATCGCTTTTTTAATTGGACTTACACCCCACTATTTATTTAATAATTATATGGATCCAAGCCGTCCTTGGTTTGTCGGTTCATTTACTATCGGAATGGCTGCGGCAGAAATCGCATTTTCACAACAGCGACAATTGATAAAACTCAATAAATCTTTGCCGTGGGATAAACTGGCGGCAATTTTTGCAAGCGTTGCTATCATCACTGAATGGAAAAAATTAGGAGTTGATGCTTGGATTTTCGAGACTTTCGCGAGTATAGCTGCCGCTTGTCTAATAATCTACTGCACCAAGATTGTGATTGAACGGAAAACACCACCTTTAATTATGAGACTATTCGAGCATCCGATTGCGATCGCACTCTCGACATTTTCCTACAGTCTGTATCTCACTCACGGACCAGTAGAAACGCTAATCAATCACTGGCTTGTTACTTTAAATATGTCTCCGGTAATGTTTGCAGTGACATTATACTTATTGAGTGTAGGAATCTCGTTAATATTTGCCTATTTATTTTACTTAGCCTTTGAGCGACCTTTTATGTCTGGTTTCTTAAAAAAGCGGAAAGCCAAAGATGCAATTAGTTGAGATTTACAGAAAACCTAGAAAGAAAATGCAGCTTGTTTGTAGAGAATTTTACTTTCCTACATTTTTTTTGTTAATTTTATAATATCAAAGCGATCGCTCAAAGGCTATGTCAAAATAGAAGCAAAATTACTCTAGCCCCAGAAAAATTTGGTAAGCTATAACGTGAAAAAGACTATGATGGATGGGTAGAACAAGTGCGAAAAAATCAACTGCTTTACATCTTATTTGCACTTAGCTTATTAAGCATTTTAGGCTTTTCTTACGTCTCGGATCTCGTCGAAGAGCGATCGCCAATCACTAGTTGCCGCAGATGGGGATTTTATTCGTCAAAAGGTGAAAAATACTACACTCATCCAGAGAAAATTGTGGTAAAGCCTTGGGTTGGTCCGCATAATGTTTACGGCATGTTCATGATTCCGGATGGATATCGCAATGACTTTTTCTTTACAGTCACAATAGATAAAACTGACGTTCACTGCGGAGTTTTTAAAGATGCTGGCACGAGGTTCGCTGAAAGCATAAATGCCAAACCAGGATATTATGTGATGAAAGGATTTTTGAACACGCGAGTTGCTCTTCAACTAATTATCCAAGGTAAAGGAGATCAATTAAAGCAGCCACAAAATTGGAGAGTGGGTTACATCAATAAAGAATGAGGGGAATGGGCAATGGGCAATGGGCAATGGGCAATGGGCAATGGGTAATGGGGAGTGGGGAATGGGTAATGGGGAGTGGGGAATGGGGAATAAAAATAATTACCAATAACCAATTCCCAATGCCCAATTCCCAATGCCCAATGCCCAATTCCCAATTCCTTCATACCAACATCCCAGCAATACAAGCGGTGATAAAACCCGCAAGCAATCCGCCAATCATTGAACTTACACCCATACGTGCCAAATCGTGCTGGCGGTTCGGTGCCATCCCCGTAATACCACCGATGGTAATTCCGATGGATCCGATGTTTGCAAAATTACATAATGCGTAAGTGGCAATAACTACTGCTCGCTGGGAAATTTTGCCATCCTTAATCAGTTTCCCTAAATCCACGTAAGCAATAAACTCATTCAGAATCGTCTTTTTACCCAACAACGCCCCTACTTGTCCGCAATCAGCTAAAGGCACGCCCATCAACCACGCCAAAGGTGCCATAATAAAAGATAATATCCACTCTAATGACAACTGCGGTAAATTAACAAGCGCTCCCAACCATCCCAGCAGCGCATTTACAGCGGCTAACAATCCCAAAAAGGCAATAATCATCACCCCGACATTAACGGCTAATTTTACGCCGTCAAGCGCTCCGGTAGTCGCAGCATCAATCACATTGACGTAATTCGTCTGAACATCCATCTTTATCTTACCCGCCGTATCGGATACTTCCGTTTCTGGATAAAGCAGTTTTGCTACCACAAGGGCAGTGGGAGCTGTCATAAAGAATGCGGCGATTAAGTGTTCTGCTGGTAAACCAAACGATAAATAAGCTCCGAGTACTCCACCGGCAATTGTAGCAAAACCGCCTGTCATTACCGCAAACAATTCCGATTGCGTCATCGTTGCCACAAAGGGTTTAACGATTAGCGGTGATTCAGTCGGTCCCAAAAAGATATTACCAGCAGTCGATAAAGACTCAGCTCCTGATGTTTTCATTGTCTTCATCATCACCCACGCCAGCCCATTTACCACCCACTGCAAAATACCGTAATGGTACAACACACTAATAAAGGCAGAGAAAAAGATAATTGTGGGTAGCACTTGAAAGGCAAATAAATGCTCTTTAAAATTCTCTCCAAAGACAAATTTCGCACCTTCATCAGAGAATGCTAAAAAATTACTTACCACATCGCCTAAAGATTTAAACACAGCTAAACCGCCAGGAGTTTTCAGAATTAGCAGTGCAAATGCAAACTCCAACCCCAACCCCCAAGCGATAGTTCGCCAACGTATGGCGCTACGGTTGTTAGATAATGCGTAGGATATGGCGATAAAAACTAATACACCCAGTAGGGAAATAACTCGTTCCATATATACTCCCAAGGCAATTAAGGAAGAGACGTTCCTCACCGAACGTCTCTACTAAGACAAAAAGAATACACAAAAATATATCCCTTTTTTTACTTCCTAATGTCTTTAGTGGTAAATCATTTTTTCGCTCTGAAATTCTGTTCATTACGAACCAATTTCTGGCTGTAGTTGCGGCGCGAGTTTGTGCAGCAACCTTTTTTACACTTGGTTTATTCTAAAATTGAGTTATTTACTGCGTGACATCTCCTACACCTCTCTTCGAGTAGGTGTAGGCTTCCAAGACAATCCAGCTATTGCTTAGGAGGCTCTTGGCTTTTTGAGAACGGGATGACCCTCCGCCCTTTTTCTTATATTTATTGCGGCATTATGGTCACGGTCTAAACTACACCCACAACTAGGGCAATTATGCCACCGGACATGCAGCTTTTTAGGGACTTTTACACCACAATTAGAGCAATCCTGACTAGTGCCAGACGCTTTTACCGGGATTACCACCAAACCAGCGTTTTCGGCTTTGTTTGTTAGAATCGACAGAAAGCTTGACCATCCGGCATCTAATATAGATTTAGCCAATCGTGTTCGTGCAAGTCCTTTTACGTTCAAATCCTCAACCGCAACAACATCATATTTTTTCAACAAGCTGTTAGCCGTTTTAAAATGAAAGTCCTTACGTTTATCTGCGACTTTTTTATGTTGCTTGCTTAATTGCTTAATTGCCTTTTGCCTACGATTGCTTCCTTTTTTACGACGTGATACGCGCTTTTGAATAACTCGTAACCGATCAAGAGATTTACGATAATACTGAGGGATTTGAACCACTTCGTTATCAGAAGTTGTTAAGAATTCTTCTAATCCGACATCAATACCTGCTATTGAATCTGAGTTGAAATCAGGCTTGACAGTGGGGACTGTCTTATCTTCCAAGCTCAAGGTGGCATAGTACCCGTCAGCCTTTTTAGTGATGGAGCAAGTCTTTATCTTGAATCCGTCAGGGATAGTGCGATGTTGTATCAGCTTTACTTTACCGAATTTGGGAAGAGTTATAAAACCGTTATCAATGCAATTGCTTTTAATTGTTGGATATGTAAAAGTTTTGTACTGATTAGCTGCTTTAAACCTAGGTTTTCCGCTTTTTTTCCCGTTACAATCACCCTTGATAAATCTGTCAAAAGCTAACTCAACTCGTTTAGCTGTATTCTGCAAAACCTGCGAGTGTAACTCTTTGTACCAGGGTCGGTCTTTCTTTAATTGTGGTAAAGAATCTTGCTGACTATTGTAATTAGGATTGTTTCGTAACTCCGGCAGGTGACAAACGAACAAAGAACAGGAATTAACTGGGCATCTGTTTTCTTCATACCAACGAAACCTATCTGCCAACAAGTAATTATATTGATGTCTTAGCATATCCAACCATCTATCGAATTGAACTATCTGTTGTTTTGTTGGGCGTAATCGGTATTGGTATGAAGTTCTCATTTACTTATCACCACCTTGTTATTGAATGAGTGTTACTGTTTTAATATACACTCATTATTGCTGATATTCCAGAAAGTTTATGAAAAATGATTTTGTTTCAAAAGGTCGCTCCGTCAGTGACTTGAAGGTGCATCTAGTTCTAGTAACAAAATATAGACGCAAAGCCTTCACCGGAGAAATGTTAGATAGGCTTCACGTCATCATGGAAGAATTATTATTGAAGTGGGATTGTAAACTTGTTGAATTCAACGGTGAAGAAGACCATGTACACTGCCTTTTTCAATATCACCCTGACATTGAATTGAGCAAGATAGTAAATAATGTCAAATCGGTTTCCTCTAGAAAGCTAAGACAAGAATTCGCAGAACACCTTGCTTCTATATATTGGAAAGACGTATTCTGGAGTGGCTCGTATTTCGTCGCAAGTTGTGGTGGTGTAACGATTTCAACGTTAAGGCAATATATAGAAAATCAGGAGAAACCAGGATAATGTTTGTTTCCTCCATATTCTCTTCCCCCGCCTATCGGCATCGGGAAGAGAATTGTCGTCACCTCACACGCATTCATCCCACGCTCCTAAGAGTGAGGCGTGGGACTTCTGCTTATTAAGTTAAACCCATCACCGTGCGATAATGCGCTTCAATTTGCGCGACGGTTTGCGATTTGCGCGTTGTCTGCCACTGACTGTGGTTGAATAATTCTTGCCGCAAGTTATCTACATCAATGGTTTTTACTTTACCATCGGCGACGATTTGCTTGCCATTCACCCAGACGCTATCTACAACGTTGGTGGGACGACCTAAAACTAATAAACCAATTGGATCTGTACGCGGCAGTAATGATAAACTGGTGAGGTCATAAAGTACTAAATCGGCTTTTTTCCCAACGCTGAGGGAACCGAGTTCATCTGCCATATTTAGTGCTTTTGCACCGCCTAAGGAAGCCATTTCCACGGCTAGCCTGGGTGTAATCCAGTGTTGATAATCTGAGTCGGTGACGTTGTGCAATATTGAACCGATTTTGATCGCTTCGAGTAAGTCTTGAGAATCATTACTTGATGCACCATCACAGCCAAAGGTGACGTTAACTCCAGCTTGACAATATTTTAATATGGGGGCGATGCCACTACCTAAACGCAAATTGCTTAAGGGGTTGTGAACGACTGTAGATTTCGTTTCTGCAAGGATGGTGATGTCAGCGTCAGTTAAGTGGACGCAATGTGCCAAAGAAGTGCGATCGCTTAAATACCCAATTCGTTTAAGATGTTCTACAGCACTGCAACCATATTTTTGTTTTGCGAGTTTTTCTTGCGCTTTGGTTTCGAGTAAGTGCGAGTGACGGCAAAGGTCATATTTTTCGCTTAATTCAATACATCCGGTAAACAAAGCATCAGAACACAATTGTATTCCTGTTGGTGCTGTAGCAATATATATACCCTCATCTGGACGATGAAATTGCTTTATCGCTTCAGAGATAATTTCCAATGTTGCCTGCGTTGAGCGAAAATAAGGTTCATGAATTTGTTCTGATTCTCCGGATGGTATCCCCGCAGTTAAAGATTCATCTTGAATTAACGGTGCGACAAAAGCGCGGATTCCCACTTCTTTGTAAGCTTTAACCGCAGAGGCAATGGTTTCTAACTCTTTCCCCGGAATTAGTATCAGATGATCTACTACAGTTGTACCACCCGAAAGTAAAGTTTCTACGGCTGTACCCAAAGCGCTGAGATAAACCTTTTCAATATCCAGCGGTGCAAAGTCGTAAAGTTCCGCCAACCATAATTCTAGGGGAAACACTGACATAATTCCCCGCTGCCACATTTCTGAGGAGTGAGTGTGGGCGTTGACGAAACCGGGAAGTAACAGTTTATTTTTACCATCAATTGCGCTGTTCGTCGCATCTATCCCAGGAGAGATTGCAGCGATCGTATTATCTATAATCTGCACATCTACGGTGTCATAACCGTTTTCAACCGGAATTAAAACATTTATTATTGTATCCACAATATTTAACCTTAATTAAGTAATTTCACCTTCAAGATAAATTCAAGCTACAAAGTAAAAAATGATGTTGTTTAAGGAATTTATGAATTTGCCTTTTCGGACATTGGGAGTTGCACCAAATGCTTGGATGGTGAATCATGCGATCGCAGATATCACTCGTCCTCCAGTAACCCCACAAAGAGTTATCTTAACAACAGAAACTAAACAACTGCGCCTTGACTTGGCAAAAACTGCCATCCTCGTCATTGATATGCAAAACGACTTTTGCCACCCCGATGGTTGGTTATCACATATTGGCGTGGATGTCAACCCGGCGCGTCAGCCGATTGAACCTTTGAAAAACTTACTTCCAGAACTTCGGGCTGCTGGAGTTCCCGTAATATGGGTAAATTGGGGCAATCGTCCCGATTTACTCAATATTAGCGCCGCTTCGCTTCACGTTTACAACCCCACAGGCGTTGGTGTGGGATTAGGCGATCCCCTACCTACTAACGGTGAATTAGTATTAATGGCAGGTAGTTGGGCGGCTGCGGTGGTCGATGAACTCGAACAACTACCCGAAGATATTACCGTAGATAAATACCGCATGAGTGGCTTTTGGGATACTCCTTTAGATAGTATCCTGCGGAACCTGGGAAGAACGACACTGTTCTTTGCTGGTGTCAACGCTGACCAATGTGTAATGACCACGTTATGCGATGCCAACTTCTTAGGATATGACTGCGTGCTAGTCAAAGACTGCACTGCGACAACTTCTCCTGAATATTGTTGGCTAGCAACGCTGTACAACGTCAAACAATGCTTCGGCTTTGTAACTGACTCCCAAGCGATTTTAAAAGTGTTGAAGTAAATAGTGGATAGTGGGGCATGGGGCATGGGGCATGGGGCATTGGGGAGGCAGTGCGTTGCGGAGGTTCCCTCCGTTGAAGCATCTGCCGTCATTGGTAATAATTCTTTTCCTTTCCCCTTTCCCCTTTCCCCCTCTTTAATTGCCCAATGCCCATTGCCCATTGCCCATTGCCCATTGCCCATTAACAACTATCAACCAACAATTAACAACCATCGACAACTTATGAGGAAATAAATTCAATGCCCACTAATAGTTGTGTAATTCCTGTTGTCAAGTCTCCTAAAGATTACCAAACCTATCGCATTAGTCCCGATGCTACAAATCGGTTAGCAATCATCTTTGATTCGGCAACTGCTAACTCTTCCTTAACTTCTTGTATAGAAATTTTTGATGTCGGTGGCGAAACACCGCCCAATCGCCATCAATGGGCTTTAGAAATGTTTTTTGTCATCAAAGGAGAAGGTCTTGCTGTTTGTGACGGAAAGTCTGTAGAAATTAAAGCTGGAGATAGTTTGTTAGTGCCACCCACGGGCACGCATCTAATTAAAAATACAGGTTCAAGTCGCTTGTATATGCTGACAATAATGGTTCCTAATGAATATTTTGCTGAATTAATTAGAAGCGGTATACCAGTAGAATTAGATGAGGAAGATATGACAGTACTTGGAAGATTAGATTCATTAATGCCTTGTTGAAAAGGTAAAATATATACTAATGGGCATTGGGCATTGGGCATTGGGAATTGGGCATGGGGCAATGGGCATTGGTAATAGGTAATGGGTAATAATTCTTTTTCCAGTCCCCATGTCCTATGCCCCATGCCCTATGCCCCATGCCCTATGCCCAATTACCTACTTAGTTGTCAATTCCAGAATTTTTTCAAATAAAAAGTTATTAGCTAAATCAGTTAAACAGTCTTTCAATAAAACATTTTCTGGTGGAATTTGCAACAGCAAATCAAAAATTAGGTCATCGCTGCATTGAGCTGCGGCATTGTATACTGCTGCTAACCATTCTGGCGACATTTGAGATAACAAAGGCATTAAATCGCCAGATAATAATATTTCTTGTGTGGTTTTTTTAGTTTTTTCTGATATTTCCGCGCTTGATTCTTGATAAATATATTCTAACCCCAGATATTGGCTAAGTTTTTCTAATAGTATTTCTTCTCGGAATGGCTTATTAATAAAATCATCACAACCGGCTTGCATGATTGCTGTTCGTTGTTCCTCAAAGACGTTAGCAGTTAAGGCAATGATTACAGTTGTTATTTGTCTGTAGTCTTCTGCTAATGACTCTCTTGCTTTAATCTCCTTGGTGGCTTCATAGCCATCCATCACAGGCATCCGCATATCCATTAAGATTAAGTGTGGTTGCCAAGTTGACCAAATAGCGATCGCTTCATTACCATTTGCAGCTTCTTTAACAGCAAAACCTATGTCTGTTAGTAGTTTAACTAGCAGCAAACGACTTTCTCTGACATCATCAACCACCAAAATCCGATATTCTCTTTGCTTGGGTGCTAAACCAATAACTCGGCGTTTAGTTTGAGTAATTTCAATTTCGCTTTCTGTTGCTAAACTAATTTGAATATCAAAAGTAAATGTACTTCCCGCACCAAAAGTACTGCTGACGCTAATATCTCCCCCCATTAATTGCACGTATTTACGGCTAATTGCTAAACCTAGTCCTGTTCCCTGTTGCGATTTTTTCCCACTTTCAGTTTGCCCAAACGCAACAAAAAGCTGGTCGAGTTCTTCCGGAGAAATACCCACACCGGTGTCTTGTATCTCGAAGATTAGGGAGTGGGGGAGAGGGGGGGATGGGGAGAGGGGGGGATGGGGAGAGGGGGGGATGGGGAGAGGGGGGGATGG
>NZ_JBPAOH010000139.1:0-21164 GCF_050875635.1 Tolypothrix sp. VBCCA 56010 | reverse complement strand
CCAAGTTGTTGATAGCGTTAGCAGTTAATGCAAGTTTTACGGACGATGCAATACTAATTGATGCCTCACACTTACCAAGTGTGCGATCGCTCCTTTTGACTTTTGAAAATCATTTTGCAAGTTGGGCATCTGCCATGAATAGAAAAGCGACAATTATCAAAAGCCGGACTGGGGATATTCGTATACCTGCTAACATTGCAGCCACCAACATGGAAACATTAATAACTGATGAATCCAGCAAACTGCTCTGGTTCGCAAACGTTGCCATTAGCCCCGGACTTTTATTGATCGCTAATGAATTAATGAACAACCCCCGCCGCGCCGGAGTTACGCGCCTTAGTGATGAATTACAAATCATCATGAGCGACGGTTGTAACATCCTTAACCCTGGTCATACAATGCAGGAGGCTTGTACCTGGACGCGATCGCAATTCTGGGATGCTCAAGATTTAAACGATTTCCGGCGTGAAGTCCGACAACGCGGCGAAACTGTATTTGAGTACACCTGGCGCAGCTTTGAACCGACAGACCCCACAAAAACTAACGATCTGCAATTTACGACTCGCTACAGATTGTTTGATGGTGGCGATGGTCAAATGTACCAGCTATGCGAAAATTTGGGGATGCAAGAGATACAGTTGTAGTAACTTTTATTGTCGTAAGGATTTTTTATGAGTAGTATCACACCAGAAAAATAATATCCCAAAATTAAAGGAATGTGAGAGATGACTACACAACAACGACTACACTTAACGACGGCATTAGATCGATCTGCAAATGAATGCAACTCTAACAACACTGCGTTAAAGCGAGCGAGTTATCAGAGTTTGTACTCGCAACAATATTACCCAACTGCTAAAACCTATGCAGTTGGGTAATTTTGCGTTTTGTGACATATAAACAAATCTAGAGTAAATAAGGAAAATGGCTCTTCTGTTTTAATGCAGCTTCTGACTTCATTCCTCTTCTGTCTGTTCTCGCAGACCGTCTTTCGCTCACACGTTTAGGAGACGTGCAAACAAAAGACCAACAAAATCCTTCGCTCCAACAAAGACAAAAAGAACCAAAACAAACTTAGCTCCACGATAGCAACTATTCAAGCGAAGGGAAAGTAGGAAAAATAAGTCTGTAATGTCATAAGTTGCAAAAAACAGAAGGGCTGTCTCCGAAAGCACAGGAGATCAGCCTCAATGACAAAGCACTTGACCGAAAAGAAAGCGGCAACTAAATCCACCGCTAAATCATCACACAACAAAGGCTTTACACCCACTCGCGCTTTTAACCCGTGCCAGATATGCAGCGATACTTCGGGTAAATGTCGGGAAACTGAAAGTGTGTTGCTGTGCATGAACATTACGGATGCACACAGCGCGACAAACAGTTTTAAGTTTATTGGTTTAACCAAAGATGGATTATGGGGTAAGTTCGTTAAGGATGATGGGCAAAACTTTACCCAACAACAGCGCGAACAATGGCAGCAAGAGCAAAAACTTCAAAAACTTTCAAGGCTGAAGGCAGAACAACAGCGGCGATCTGGATCGCTGTCCGAGTCAGATCGGAATAAAGAAATTAGTTTGGTTTTATCTCAACTATCGCTCTTGCCTGAGCATAAAACTGATCTACAACATCGGGGATTAACCGACGAGCAGATCGCCGCTCTGAAGTTTTGCTCGGTAGAGCAGTGGCAAAAACTAGAGAGTGAAGTTAGTTATAAATTAGCTGGCATTAGCATCCACGGTAAATCCCTCATCACCCAAGCAGGTTACATCTGCCCAATAAGAAATCCCCAAGGGCTAATTACTGGTTGGCAGCTGCGTGCAGATAATGCCTCGGATGGCGGTAAATATAAATGGGCATCTAGCAGAACAAGAAAGCGGACTTACGGTGCTTCATCCCATTTGCCCAATGGTGAACTCCCAATTAACTATTGCCGTCCTTTAAATCAATTACAGTCTCAATACATTGGTTTAACCGAAGGTATCCTCAAACCACAAATCACAGCTATTAAGCGAAACCAAATTGTTTTGGGTGCAGCTGCTGGTAACTTCGCTGGATCACCAGCCACTTTTAAATCTTATCTAGAACATGCGTCATATGAACTTGGCAACACAAAAGATGTAATTCTCTATGTTGATGCTGGGGCGATCGCCAACCCCAATGTGATGAACCAATATCGTCGCACTTATAAACTCGTAACTAAAATTGGCTATAATTGCGTCGTCGCCTGGTGGGGACAATATAGCAAGACGGATTGCGATATTGATGAACTATCGGCAGACGTTGAAGTTGCTCTCATCACGTTTTCACAATTTGAAGAGATCGCACGCAGTTCTAACCGAGACGAACGTTTAACTCAATGGATTAAAGACTTATTCGGCAAACTTGCTAAAAAAGCCGATAAGCAAATGCGTCGCTTCTCTCATCGCAAAAAAGAAGTACTTGTTGAAGCCGACGAAATAAAAGCGCGTATCGTCGCATCGTCACTTCCTCAAGCCATTGATTATATTCCCGGTTCGTTGCCGACACCAGAACAATATAAGCAATTAAATTGTCCCAAAATTCGTTATAAAAGAGAAGAGCGTTTGCAGTTCTGGGAAGAAACTCAAACTGCCGGGTGGCAACACGTCCTTGATAACTCAGCACCAGGGCTGGGGAAATCTCACGAGGCGGGATGTGCTAAACCTGATAACTTTGGAATTGAAAAACTCTTTTACTTAAGCGCAGATCATCGCAATCCGACAACGATGACTGTTGAGCAAAACTACACTGACTTAACTGTAAGGCATAACGGGTTAAAATTAGATTTCAGTCGCAAGACACCTTTGGGACAAGATTTTCAAGTATGGGCGAACAGTAACGAAAAACCAGATACTCAAGGAAATTGTTTTAGAGCTGACTTGTTCGCGGCACTACGCTCTAAAAACATTCCGAATATTGAAGGCAGGGAATCTCCTATTTGTGCTACTTGTCATTTAGCATCTGCTTGCCAAAGTACCAGCGGTCCTGGCTTCGGATTCCGCAGTTTACGAAGAGACGCATTAAGTCAACTTTGTGTGCGAGCGCATCCAGATAGTCTTCCAAAAACCGATGAATTTGATTATAATACCGTAGGTGCTTTCTGGGATGAAACAAGCACACTCTTAAAGGCAACGAAAAATCTAACCTTTGAACTGAAGGACTTTGAGCATCAGATGGGTGAGTTAGAAAACAAGTTGCCATCAGTTCATGCAGCTTTAAGACCGCTCAGAGTTATATTGCGAAATCTCCTCAAGGAGGAAATTTTACCAACATCCCGACATGGTTTTGATGATGCTGATATCCGAGCTTTATTACCAAACAAACCGGAAAACTTGGCAGACATGATTAATCAAATTGAAACTGCGTTAGTTCCCGATTTAAATTTCTTAGAGTCAGCAGATGGCATTGATGTTAAGTCGGTTGAGAAAGAATATAGAGCCGCTGCTTATACTGCGTCTCTAATAATGCGTCAACAAAACTATCGCATAGCAGATAAGGGAATAAACTCGGTTGCTTTAAACTGGCTTGTGCCATTCCTCAAAGTATGGAATAGGGAGCGTGGGTCTTTGCGGTGCGAATACGGAAAATTAACAGTCCACACTCGCAACGATCGCCACAGCGAACTTGCGAATGCCTTTAAGTTTAATATTTATCTAGACGCAACTCTAACGACTAAACTACTAGCGGTAAAACTGGGCGTTAACCAACAAGACATCCTGGTTGCGGAAGAAACCCCACCTAGTTATAGCAATTTACAGATTATTCAAGTTGCTGGATTAGGCAAGTTGGGTAAAGTCCGCAGTGAAAGTTTAACTAAACGAGTAAATGCTCTTAAAGCTGAGTTAACTTCGCGTCACCAAGATGAAAGTGAAAGTAAAATTGCTTTTATTGATTGGAAAGCGCAGGCAACTAATGACGAAGGCTATCACTTCCGTGATGGACGAGGGATTAATCGTTTTCAAGATAAGTCAGCTTTAGTTAGCATTGGTGTACCTTATCCGAATATCGGGCGACTGCAAGCCGAGTTTCAAACTTTGACCGGATGTTATGTGTCGTTAGAAAATTCCAACTTTACTGAAGAGTCTTGTAGCGACTTGGAGTTTGCTCCAAATCCAGACATTCAATCTGCTATACAAAAACAGTTTCAGTTGTTCGTCTCTGAACACGTCCAAAGTGAAATTATTCAAGAAGTAGGCAGACTGCGTTCCCACAAGAGACCAACAGAACAATTAACTTATTACTTTGTTGGCGACTATGATTTGAGTTTTTTATTTGATACTTACAGTGACGCGAATTTTCAATGCCTCCAAGCCTTCAGCATCACACCAGAAGCCGGCACTGCATATGAACAAAATAAGTGGGTCATGCTGCAAGCTGCGCGTCAGATAATAGAGTCGGGAAAAAAATTAACTCAAGTAGCGATCGCCAAAACTGCCAATATGACCCAAGGCAGAATCAGCCAGATTGCCAAGGAATTTGGGGGATGGACTAAGTTCCAAAAAGTATTATCTGCGCTACTAGAGGGCTTAAGTAATGGGGATAATGCTACTCATGTGCAAGACGTTGAGACTTCTTGGCTGGCTAAAACTTACTTGCCTCTGTTGGCAGAAAACCCAGATAACCACTCGTCAGTTGAGATCGTCAAAGAAATAGGAGCGTTGTTGCTTGTTTATAGACACAAAATGTTTTGTGCAATTCTGAGTGAAATGTCAATCCAAACTAAAGCGACAATACTTGGGCATCTTTTTAGGCTGTTTTCCCCAGAGTTGCGAGAAGAATTTACAGAAATGTTACTAAATTAAAATATTTTAGGCGATCGGCAAAATGCCGAATTTGGGCATTTTAACTATAGGAGTTATGGGTACAAACCCGTTGTTATTCAAATCCTACATAAAGTGTTATGCCTAAATATTGCCGCGACCAAGCCAGAGAAGAATTATTTTTGATGATGGGAGGAGGAGCCGCTACTGGCGTTGCTGGTGCTATTCCGATTGTTGGTGCAGCAGCATTTAACTTGAGCCTAACTGCGGTACAAGCTGCCGTAGTAACTCGCATTGCTCAAATTTACGATGTGGATATAATTGCAGCCGGGGGAGCAGGAGCGCTAGCCGGAGCAATTATCGCAGCGGGTGCAGGGCAGTTACTTGCAAGAGTTGGCGGTACAATAGCGGGATTCATCCCTGGTGTGGGAGGACTAGTTCAGCCAGCAATTGGCGCTGGTGCAGTTAAGGCATTTGGCGAAGCTGCGATTGCCTACTTTGAAAATATACATCCTAACAAGATTTACTCTTCGTAGTCGTGGGTGAGTGAAGCGGGCTGCACAACTCGGTATTCAAATAGTGAAACAATAGTTCAACAAAGCGTTGAACAAATATGCCTTCACGTATGCGGGGTGTAGACGTGCGTGTACACGGTAGAATCAGATAGACATAAGTTCTATTTTGTCACGCCCACTATAGGCTTGAGCATGTCTGTAGGGGCAAATTTGTACTATCTTGCCCCTGGTGTGAAATGCGCTACGAGTGAAACTTCCCCCGGTCACTTTCACATCAGCTTGGCTATATCTACGCCAATTTAAAACTTGCTCAAAACATACAAATGCTCAGAAGCGCGACTTCCGCCAACGTACAGAAGCTGATTTCTCAGCTTTGATTCTCGACAGCCAAACACACTGGCTAGATCCAGGAATACTTGCTTGAACGTACCACCTTGGGATTGATGAATCGTTTGGCAGTATGCATATTGAAGTCGATTCATCAGCGATCGCCCAGCTACCAAGTTGAACTTTTCGAGGAAAGCGTAGAACTGAATCCATTCATATTTTCTTACTTCTTTAGGAAGTTCTAGAATTTCTTTCTTCCAATTACTAACAAAATGTTTAACACGCTCCCAGGAATCAGGATGAACCATAGGTAGGGTTGCCTCTATGCCTAAGTCGGTTTCAACATCCAGATAGTAGCAGTCAATTTTTTCTTGACCCATTCGTGCGGTTCCAGAGCGCACTTCCTTCACCGTACACTCGGCGCAAGATTGCATGAAGATAAACTTCCGTTTTGGATCGTCTAATCGCACACGAATACCATCGGAATTGACGTATTCATCGCCCTGGCTTAAAAATATTGGCTCCTTCGCTACGAGTTGCTCCCCTTTGACAAAAGGCTCATCTTCACCGACTCCCATGACGCTTGCACGCACTATGCTGTTAATTGCTGATGCCCGTTGATTAGTCCAAGTTAGCGATCGCACTGCAAATGGATCTTCTTTGTCCGCACATTGGAAGGCAAGAATTAATCTAGATTCCCATTCCTCCTTTTGGCACTTAGTAATATTGCCGGATGTTAAAGCGCGAGGTGGGAACTGCGCTGATAAATCTTGGCGGATAGCAGTTACCCAATTAGCGATCGCTCCTGAGTATCGCATCACTTGGGTTAGTTCGTAACCAGTCGCCATCTGAAATACCGGAGATTCGGGTTCGTTTATTGGCGGTAGCTGCGCGGGGTCGCCCATAAATAGGGTCGGAGTCTCTTGCTTTTCTATCAGAACCAAAAGTTCAGAATCGACCATTGAGGCTTCATCAACTACTACTAAGGCAAAATCACAGAAAAAAGGCTCTTTACTCCATGAGTTAACCTTCAGCTTCTGGCGACCTTCATGGTCGTATTCTCCCGGCATTACGTGCAACAGGGAGTGCAATGTAGCAACATGTACGTTTTTTAGATCGTACTCTTGTGCCATTCTTCTTAACACATGCACCGCTTTGTGAGTAGGAGCGCAGATAGCGATTTTACCGTTGGGCTGCAACGCTTTAATTATTCGTTGGGCGCAGAATGTCTTGCCAGTTCCAGCATATCCACGTAGGATAAATGGCGTGTCGGGGTCGTTAAACCACGCGATCGCACTTTCAAAGGCTTCTTTCTGTTGTGGCGATAGATCGGCAAATAGCTCACTTTTCAAATTTGTTATTTGCATATATTTACGTTGGTTAATTAATTCCTAACCAAGTTAACACTTGCTGTTTTCAAGTGTTAGTGGTCAATGAGTAGGCGTAGATATAGCCAAGCTGACGTGAAAGTGCGCTGCAAAAAACTTGTGTTTGCTTGTATGCGGGTGTAAACGTGCGTACACAGGGTAAAATTAATCAGATGCAAGTCCGATATTATCGCCCCGTCTCAAGACTTTCACATGCCTGTAGCCCTTGTCCACGCAGAAGAAAGAAAACAACTTGCACACCTCGCGCCGATTGATGCCCAGGTGAAATTAATTGACATGTGGCTTTACGGTAAGTCCAAATTAACAATTGATGCTTATCGTCGCTACATTACTTTGTTCCTGGCGTATGTGGCGAAACCAATTGTCGCGGTGACGCTGGAGGATTTATACGATTTTGCCATGCATTTAGAAGCTTTGGGGTTGGCTCCCAGTAGTCAAACAATTTATCTTTCCGCTGTTAAATCGCTGTTGACATTTGCTACAAAGATGGGTATAATTCCCTTCAACATTGGTGCGATGATGAGCCTAAAAAGCTCACGCACTAGTTTAAATGAAAAAATTCTCAGCGAGTCGGAAATTACGCGCCTGATTTGGAGTGGCGAAAAAAACCCACGCAATCGGGCTATTTTGCGGTTGCTGTACGGTGCTGGGCTGAGGGTGAGCGAACTAGTAGCCCTAAAGTGGAAAGATTTAGCACCACGCGGCGACAGCGGTCAAGTAACTGTGTTGGGAAAAGGCGATCGCGTTCGTTCTATATTACTACCTAAAACCCTCTGGGACGAATTGCTACAACTTAAAGGTGATGCTTCAGAACTTGACCCGGTATTTCCCAGCCGAAATGGTAAAGGGAAAAAGCATCTTGATCGCAAAACTATCAATGTAATTATCAAAGCTGCGGCAGAAAAAGCTGAAATCACTACAAAAGCTTCTCCGCATTTTTTACGACACAGCCACGCCTCACACAGCTTAGAACGCGGTGCAAATATCGGCTTGGTACAATCAACGCTGGGTCACGCAAATGTTGCTACAACTTCCCGCTACCTGCACGCCAGACCTGACGACAGCAGCGCGATGTATCTGCCGTTGTAGTTGATATACTACTAGGTATAATAACACGTTTACAAGTGTTTACGATATGTCTACAGTACCATTATCCGTCAGAATTCCGGTAAACCTTCTAGACAAGTTGGATGCCAAAGCTTCGGAGCTTAATTCGACCCGCACTGATTACGTGCTGGCAATTCTAGCTCAAGCTGCTGGCGTAACATTACAGCCTAGAGGCTCTGTAGACGAGGTTGTAGACAGTCGTATACAAGCAATGGAAAAGCGGTTGACCGCGTTAGAAAAGCAGATTCAATCTGTCGTCAATCAACCTACTTCTGAGGTTCTTTCGCAGGCTGATTTAGCTAAAAGGCTTAAAGTAAATCCATCTACTATTTATAAGCGGCGTGATTATAGCACAAAGTTTTTTGAGTGGACAAGTTCTAGGGACCCGTTGGGCTGGGCGTGGGAGCCGGTGCCAGGTGCATCCCCGCTGATTTATAGGCGGGTTCGCAAACGCGGTTGATTAAAGTTTGTTGGCGCTACAATAATGCGATCGCGCCCTTGCACAAAGTTCATCAATTTCACTTTTGATATATACGCTTAGTAACATCACTTAGTAGTAATGCAGTACTACTGAGAAGTCATTTGATGAGCGTTCTTCATATGCACCAGTTACACATACTTATTAATCGTGCGATCGCTAACTCGGACTTAAATTTTCCCTTGCCCACCTCTCAATAAATTCCGACCGGGAAAATCCACCAGCTTTAGCAGCTTTTGATATCAAGTCAATCGCTGTTGGCGTTAGGGTGACATTAAAGTTTCTTTTAACCTCTTCGTGCATAATAGGCACACCCCTTCTCCTAGCTTTGCCCTCAAGATACCCTTTGGGCATTTTATGCTTATCACTACTTTTTGCTTTCCCTGCCATACAAATTAAGCGAGCAACAATCACATTGTACACAGCTTTAGTCCAAGCGCCTAAACTTAAATTTCTGCCTGAAAGCTTTGGTCTGCATAGATTCCAGGTTTTTTATCATGGTCAAATACCTTCAGGCTAAGGCATATATAAGTTTGGTTTATGCGTGTATTATGCGCTTAACATGAGGGTGATTTAGCTATATTACCAATTTCATCATCCTTATATCACCTGCAAGGCTATCTGTTATAAAAAGACGTGCATAAAAGTTAAAAATGCACGTCAAAATGTCTACAGTTTATCCCCAGGTACAACCGTCGTCATAAATTCATAATTGCGATCGCACAAATAACGAGCGTCTTTTTTCACTAATTTCATAAACTCGTAATGGTCATCCCACTTGCGTCGCAGCAAGCACCCCGCCGATGCCCCCCCAATGTTATTTGTGGGGAAATCAAATCCTGAGTGCTGGTTAACAGCGAAATCAGAACCCGAAACTAAGCGATCGCCGGTCCTCTTATAGTCGCGGTTGTAATCACGATAGCCTTTTATTTCCCCGGTCTGAACCAATGCTTCGTGTGGGTGCGCTCCAGAGCCATAATGAATGCCAACCTTCCAGGCTTTATACTGTCCGAACGCGATACGGAACGCGCCACCGGGATTGACCGGAGACTCTGTGTATGTTCTCCCAGGTTCTGTTGTGCGAGTAGAGTTTAATCTAAAAAGGTGATATAGTCTAATTAGACAGACATTTATTTAACTTATATTTAGTCCAAGCGTTTGGACTAAATATCAAAGCTAATCCGTTGAGATGTATATCACCTATGGCAACCAAAACAATTTTTGACGCTTACTCTGCGTATTCCGCAATTCCAGAATACAAAAATCAGTCGTCAGTGCTGATTAGCACGATAGGAAGATACCTTATTTCGGTTTGGGGTGGTCAAGCACCATTAGGCGATCGCACAACTCCCCGCGAACGAATTGCTATTGAAGATTTTCTAAAAACCTTACCCATTACTTTATTAATTGATTCAGTAAAAGTTTTGTCACAAGCTTTTGAAGCAAAGAAAATAAGCAAAGCAAACAGTAAAAGTTACAAATCAGCCTATAAGTCGTTTGTTGATTGGACACAAAACAATGGATATTTAAAAGCCGAATCAACAGGCAAAACTGCCGCTTCTGAAACAAAATCTACTTTATTTAAGAGGCAGCAAAAAGGCAGCGGAAGAAAAAAAAAGGGAAATTATCACGGTAAACATCATAAGCAAGCTTACGCTCTCATGGCTAGATATAGTAACTCAAACGTGATGAGTGGGGAATTAATATATCCAACAGATTACATAAATGAGGATTTAGCTAAAGAACTAAAAACATTTAAATTTTTTAGATGTCAAAATCATAATTGTTCCGAAGCAACTATTATAAAAGATATGGCAAGAATTTATCAAATATTGGGTTGGTTACACAGATATAAGGGCTTGCCTCTAGAGCAATTAAGCTTAAAATCAATTATAAATTTTATCCAATTAAATATCCCTAAAGAAAAGGCGACTAACTCCAAAGGAAAATACAATCAGTCTAAACACATGCTTGAAAAAGCTTCCGCTAGGGAAGACGCTGTAGATTTAGCTAATAAAAATAGAAACCTTATCCAAGAATATCTTAATTTTGTAGGAGGTCATCCAAGGACCCAAGCAATAACTCTCGCTACTTACATTGCGGTAGCTAAATTTGTATTTAGAAACGAGCTAGGTACTGATGATTACATCGACGAAACTGAGTTGCCGATAATGAGAAGACTTAACCAATTATCTAAGATTCTTAGCAAAGACGCTAAGTCTACACCACCTTCTGTTGCTCACGCAGATAAAAGCATTCCTTGGGAAGAAGCAATAAACCTTTTAGAGCTTTGTAGACAAAAAGCTGATGCGACTAAGGACTATTATGGAAAAATAAGAAATAAGAATGCCATCGTAAATAATTTACAAACATTTTTATCTTTAGCTTTTATGCTCTTAATTCCTGTAGATAGAGCAAGAACGTATTACGAATTGAAAATTGGAGAAACTTTCGTTTACGGTATACATGAGGGAGGTAGGTTTACGCCAGTAAGTAAGATGCAAGACCCCAGCGCAGCCACTTGGTATATTCATTTGATGCCGGGTGACTACAAAACTGGTAAGATTTACGGCGAGTATTGGGGAATAATGCCAAATGTGCGATTTTCAGATGGTCAAAAACTTTATAAATATATTGATAGATGGCTTAACGAAGGAAGAGAGTATAAACAGAAATGCAATCACAACTTCTTTTTCAGAGGATCGATAAAATACGAAGGATTAAATGCAGGTGATTGGCGTGGTCGTATAAAACAAGTATTTGCTCAGGAAACGGGGATACCAGTTACGCCTAAAGAACTTAGAAAAATGTATGTTACTTACCTTAATAACAAACAAGCTACCAACGCTGAACTAAAAGGAGCTGCAAAGGCGATGCACCACTCACCAAATATGCAAGAGAGAATTTATAACTCGCAAAACATATTGGATAGCATAGCTCCTGCTTATGATTTCAACGAACGGATGCATAAAAAGGCTTTCACTCCACCCGTGTAAAGTTTGCGTTTGCGATAGCTGACTTGTCAGTTCGCATTCGTGTTGTCAGGAGGAATGCGATCGCGTTCCTTTACAACTAACTGTTTACACCTCGTTTACGCATACGTAAACAGTTGATAATCAATCCACAATTCATTACTACTGCCACTTGTAAACGATGTTGTATACAGTCGTAAACGCAAGTGTTAAACTGCTTGTATACAATATCGTAAACATAGGCGTAGACAATGGCAAGTAAGATAATTTCATTTCGCCTCCCAGAGGAATTACTGCCCAAACTTTCCGAACAATGTCAGCAAGGGGAATCAGTTAACGATGCTGCAAGGCGAATTGTGGTTGATGCTCTCGGTGGGCAAATTCCCCTACCCCCAGCGGCGGACTTAACCGAGCTAATCAGTGAAGCGATCGCCCAACATCTACATAGTGTAAACAGCCGTTTACAGGTGGTTGAAACAAAGTTGGGGGAGTAGAAAGGGGGAAAGCTTCTGCTCCCTCCCCCGAACGCTATAAAAAATTAGAGACTGATTTAAAAGGAGCTAAGACTGAGCGCAAGCAGTTAAAAGCTGAAAACTCTCTCTTAAGTAAAGAGTTGATTGTGAAAAATGATTTGTTGGGGGAATTGGAAAAAGAAATTGAGTTACTTCAGTGTGGCGATCGCACTGAAGAAAATTTGTCCCAAGGTCAGCAACAGATTCTAAATGCAATCCAACTTATGCTGACGAAGCATGAATCAAAGGACAAAGGATACCGGGCTAATAGCGCCGCGCAGTTGATAAGGGACTTGAAGGAATTAGTTACGACATTGGACAATGACCAGTGATGAAATATGGAAGCAACTGAAACTCATCCCTAGCATAAATTAAAGATGCGATCGTCATGACAGTTGTTTTTCTAATTATTTCACGCGATCGCGCTCACTGTGATTTTAACAATAGTTGCCTAAAACAACTAAACAACAATATCGTCTGCGGAATTTCCGCAGATAACTTGAAAGGCACACACAATCTTTAACTTAACTTCAGTGGCTTTGCCGCACCAGCAACTAATTACGGAGGGTTACATTTGGATAAATAAAAATATTTCTTACATAGTATTCAGTATGGTCTACCTTCAGCGTTTAGTTTGTGGCTTGACAAGTGCTGTTATTTCAGTGACTGGTTTTATTGCGAGCGCTTCTGGGCAAGATTCGGATAAATTTGTCAATTTAGGTTTTAATAGTGCTGGAAGTCCGATGCTGCTTGATATAAAAAGTATTCGAGGCACTAATTTTAAGATTTATCAGTCTCTGTCAAGTGAACAAGTTTTGGTTAACAGTTTCAATGTAAGTTGTGGTGAGGCAAGGCTTTTCGCTACTGGCAGTGTCTCTTATACCCGTGATGGGGTGAAATTAAGCGAATCTAAGAAAAGGCAGGAATTTCAATATCAGCAAGGTTCTGCTGCTAGCAATGCTATGCAATTCATTTGTCGGCGTATTGGCGCTCGTGGTTGGTAAAGCAAAAATCATGTTAAAACAACTTATTTTAGCAATCGCGTTAAGTAGCTTTATATATCCAACAAGTCAAGTACACGCACAAAACTCTAGCTGTGCGAATTTTTGGCTAAATCCCAAAACTGGACAGGAAGAGTGCTTTACCGGTACTCCTGGCTCGGTTAATCAAGATAGGACTGTTCGCGGCATTACCGGACGAACCGAGCAGTTTAGCATTTCCAGCTCTCCTTTAACAATTGTTGATAAGGTAATAGTACCCTGCCAAAAAAACTGCTTCCCCGGTATTAACGACATATCTATAGGTGTTAAAGTTGTTAATAAAGGAAGTACGCTAAGGCAAGTTCATGCAATTGAGTACAACCTGATTTTGAAGGAATACAACCAGGTTATTGACACTGGGTTTGTTACTAATATCGGTAATTCTACTTTGCGTCCTGGTGAGTCGGCTATTTTGGTTACTTCAATTTCCGCTTCAGTATTACCAAGGGGAGCGAAAGTGCAAGACCTTGAGGTGATTTTCTTAGCTAGTCCATTAGATGAATAGCTAAAGTATATTGCACTTATAAAAAAATGCGATCACGGCAATTTCACAACTATTATATCTACGCCGTATTCTGCGGCGATTGAAGAATAGGATTTACAAAAAACCATTAACTATATTGCTGTTAATTGCTCTACCGCCAGTTCATGAAAATGCGCGTTGCATGTGGAGTAAGACTGGTTATCTTAAGCCAAAATGAAAATCCCTCTTCCAGATTGGTTGAGGGATTTTTTCATGTCCGGTTAAGCGTGGAAAGGCTATGAGAAATCAGGACAGTTTTTAGCAGCTTCAGTGCAAACAGTAGCCGGATGCACCGCGCATTGCAGTTCCCAATTATCATCAAAGTATCTGCAATAAACACACATGCTGTTTGCCTTTTTCGCCTCCGCCTCTCGCTTCTTCCCCTCTGCGATCGCGTGTTGTGATTCAATTCTGTAATCTTCAGAAGCTACCACCCCACAAGCAAACACAGTCCCGCCGACCGTGAAGCCAGCACCTAGAGTTAAGCATTGTTGCAACACCCTTGGAATTGGTTTACCAAAAATACCATAACCAATCATTGCACTTGTTGACAAAGTGAAAAGGGTTGCACTGCCTACTATAAAAATAGCGCTTCCGTAAATGACTGCTCCTTCAAGGTCTATGTTCATTCTGCTCATGATATTTCCTAGTAGATTGATTGGTCTATTTAAAAAGTGACTACTACCATTGATTGAGGGTCGTGACATTGCCGTGGATACCGATGTGCGCCGTGACGTGTCGTGATATCTGCCGTGGCTACGGCACGCTCTGGGTAAGGGATGCCGTGACGAACGCCGTGATGCCGTGAAGCTCTGCCGTGGCTCAAAAGGGGGGTAGGGGCTTGGTTTTTAAGCTCACGGCATCACGGACCCTAAATCTACCAACCCACTTTTGACCAGCTATCTTTTCCATTAAAAGTCAGTCGTCCCCTCATAACTAACTCGGTTAAAGCAATAGTTAGTAGGACATCTTCTATCCCTGCTAGCCTGTCAGCCTTCTTTAAATCTCGGAGCATCTTAGGCTCTTTGTTCTTAGCAGAATCAAAATACTGCATTACTTTATCTGAGACAGGATTAGTAATTGGTTCCACCTCCACCTTCTCGCTTTCTTCTTTACCTTCAACTTCGGTTGTGCCTTCAAAGGTGATTTCATTGCTAGCCTGCAACGACTTCTCTAAGCTCTTAATTACGTCGCTTAACTTCTCTGCTGCTGGTTTAACTGTTGGCAAAACAGTTGACCATTCCTTCCTAAATTGCTGATACTCGTCATGAACCTCGGATGGGACAATACCAAATGTCCAATTGTTGAAATTAGCTAACACCAATGGGACATGAACTTCCTCTTCAACACTGTCAAGTTGTGTCTTAATTTGTTGTCGCGTTAAATTATCTGCTATCAAATTAGGATTGTTAAGCGCCTGCTCAATAAACTCACGCTTATCGTTATGAGCTAGAAAAATCATAGTGCCGACAGAACGAGATTCGCGTGAGCCTACGAACGGCAATGCGTCAACGTTGGAAGAGTGAGAAGATACCCAAAGTGCGGCGTTATTCTCACGACCGACCAACCACAGTTTATTAAGTGCGGCGTATAAAGTAGGTAATAGAGGCTGTGCATCAATGTCCTCTTTTTTGGAAAGAACAACATCAAAGGTTGTCGGGTTAATAAACAACCCACCCAATGCCGCTTTAAATACCTGGTTCATAGTCAAAAAGTCATCCAGAAATAAGCGCTTAATGTACCCATCCTGACGCTTACATGAATCTATAAATCGTAGGATTGCGATCGCAGAGGATCGCGGACTATCCTCCACACCTAAACAATTATCAGAAACACCTCTAAAAGCCTCAACATCATCATCCTTTACGACAATGGCTAAAGAGTTAAAGCGTGAGCCATAGGTTTGTTTTAAGCGCCCCCAAGCCGTACCCAGGTAGGTTGTCTTACCCGCGCCTGGTGCAGCGAGAATAACGCAGCCACCCAATTTACTTTTATCGGCATCAGTTACCAGCGCCTGTAAAATATCCCAGGCGTTTTGGTTCATTTTAGATACATCATCAGGTGCAGACAACGAGGAGCTACCATTCTGAGTAGGTTCTTTTGATTCAGGTAAGGAAATCGGTTGATTTGGTTTGTAATTAGCGTCACCGTACAATTCCTCGTTACTGATAAATTTAGGTAACTTCGGTTCAATAAATTTCGGCTTTTTAACTTCTAGTTCTGCGCGGTGTTTTTCAATCGCCTCAATTCTCACACTATCAACTCTCAAGTCCGGTGCGACATTAAGCAAATGCGCTGTCACCTGTTCAAAGTTTGGAAGCGCACCCTTAAATTGAAGAAAGCTGTCAAAAATCCATCGGTACGCATGAAACCTTTTGAGAGGCTCTACTTGGGTTAAATAGTCAGTTAACAGTGCAAAATGAGTATTTAGAAATTCATACTCTTTCCGTTCTCTTGGAGAAAGGTAATGTTGAAGTTGTTCAAATTCGTTTGCCTCATTACTTTGCAATTCCCTTAGCTCCGCGTTACCTAAAGTACCTGCTAAATCTAAAATATTCCCCCGGACAAATGGGAGTGGGGAGAATGAACCGGTGCGGCTAGCATCCAAAAAACATCCATGCACATAACCCACCAGTCCCAGCACCACACCAATGGGTGCAAGCGGTGATAAGGCATGAAGAAAAAAGCCAGTGGTTAATACTGCACCAGATATTAATTTATTGGCGTTAATGCCGGAACGTTCCTCCCTTCCCAGTTCTAAAAGTTGGTCACATCGCTCCTTTAACCAATCAGCGACATAATCATTTTCAAGGTATTCAATCGTAGGGTAAGACGCACGAATATGCGCGGTCTGTGGCGTTTCTAGCCGTGGTACAAGTGGTTTGTCTTCCATGATAAGAGTGAAATATTGACAGGCGATCGCCCCCAGTTGATGAGGAGCCTCACGCTTTACGCGATCGCGTTTAATTAACCTTTCAGCATCCGATAAACGACGTAGCCCAATTCAGCAGCAACAATTGAAAACAAGTTATAAACAAGGCACTTAAAAATATCACCAGGGTCGGAAAACTGTAAGGGATTGCGACTGCTGAAAGTTTGAATTAAATCGAATGACCAAGACGCGATCGCAATCAATCCAACTGTCCTTGGTGATACCCCACTAACAGCCTTTACTCCAAATGCAGCATTGCGAATCGTTGCTGACTGAATTATTTGGATAACAAAGCTGAGGGCGACGGCAAAGATGAAAGCCGGATTAAAAATAATTCCTGCCCACGCTTTTGGTGGGAAGAAACTAAAGCCAGGGACCCACGACCAACCAGCCCAAGTTTGCTCAAAGAAGGGGAAGAGTGCAGCGCCTTCAAATAAAGATTGCCAATACGAATCAGCCGTGAATAAAACCCCAACTGTAAAGACTAACGAACCAAGTGCAACAGCACCCACACTTCCAGCTTCTGAAAAATGCTCCATAATTGAAGCTAAAAAGCGGGGGATAATTGAAATTAAAACAACAAGCCATTTAGCAAGAGTATGAAAAATATCTGATTTATTTTTCTGCTGTTTGCTAGGACTGCTTAAAGGTGTTCGACCATCTGAAGTTGTTAAAGGTGGTTTGTTACTTTCCATAATTTCTCCTAGTTATCTGAGCTAATTACTGGTGCGTTTGTGCAGGCTGTTGACGTGTCACCCTTCCAAATAAATTTGCGATCTTGAATTCTGCCGGCGCAAATGTTGCTGCGGTCGTACACGAACACCACTTCATCCGCTAAATAATGTTGAAGTGTTTGGCTCTTTATCCGAGGGCGCTTGCTGTTGTTGTCATAGTCAATTAACCGTAGAGTTTTACCCTCTGGTAACAGTCCAGTTTTTTGAATTAACTCGGCAGTCGTCTTTCTTTGTTGGATGCGATCGCGATTCACTTCCTCGCTAGCTGCCAATTGTTTTTTAGTTGCAAAAGTTGTGTATTCACTGGGGGCTTGGATAAATAGTGGAGCGATGATTAAGGCTCCCCCAAGTGCGGCTACTGCGGTAGGGAAAATATATTTGTCGGATCTAGATGACATAGTTTTAGTGGGGCGCTTATAACGCCCCAGGATGTTTATTCGTGATGTCGGTAATGCTTGATTTGATTAAGCAATGCCTCAGCTAACGCCAATTGTTCGTAGAAAGATAGTTCGTCAAATCTCTCAGTAGCTGACGTTATGTGATTGCCTACAAGATTCGGATCGTAATTTTCTGTCGCATTTGCGGTCATTGTTCCAGTCAAAGATGAAAGTAGCCAGAGTCTTTCAGAGTTGTTGAGGGCTTCACTCATTCTGTCCCCAACTTTCTTTCATCTCGTCAAGCAGCGTGAAATCGTTGTCAATCATAAAATCTCCAAAGAGAACACTAATGTTTAGTCAGCGAAAACAAAGTTGTCGGGTTCGCGATCGCCATCCTCAAGAGCCGAAAACTCCCAATAGTTCATCTCGTTTAGCCGATCAAAGATGTTTACCGCAGTAACTCGCAGTGGGTCAAAGGGGTCATCGCTAATTTGGCTAATAGCTGAGTGCAACCCAAAAGCTAGTTCGTTCGCGGTGTCCGGGTGAATGCCATTCCCCAGGAACTGACCAAAGGCTACTGCGTATTGATGATGGTCAATTGTTGGATAATTCTCAACAAACCATGTCCCAGTGAAGGGAGGGTAAATCGGTTCTTCCTCTTCTTGAAAAACGTATTCAGACATAGTTAAATCCTTGGGTCGTGGTATAAATGATGATTGTTTGAGGGACTTGTAACCGCCTGCCTCCCCCCCGGTGTTGCGGTTCTGGCTCGGATGGGGGCGGTACAACGATTGCCAAAATCAATGAAGCTGCTAAAATCTGCATATTCGGGTACTTGAAGGTGTTCGATGTGGCGATCGCTTGTCTTGGCAGAGGGGCGATCGCGCTTAATCTTTTTTCAAAGCCCAAGCGATGATTCCAATTCGTCCGTAGTAGTGAACTGATATATCTTCAAAGTGGGTGTCTGGAGATACCACTAACCCGGTTTGAGAGAATAACAGACCGATAAGGTCGCCAAGATCAATATCTTGCAATGAAGCGAAATCTTCAATCGTCATGATTCACCACCCTCTGCAATATGATTGGCTGCCCAATTCAAAGCGCTGATTGCATCGCCCAAACTCATATCGCCGGTTCCGGTCGCGGTTTCGCACAAGTAGCTGTAAGTGTGCGGATGCTTGGATCTGAAATCGTTTAGTTGGGTTGCGATCGCGTCCAGCTTCAGTAAAATTTCAGCGCCGGTCGCGTCGTCAAATACTAATACTTCGGTCAGTTCGTCCATTGTTTTCTCCTATGAATTTTCTAGATGGTTTAGCGCTAATCAATACCTCGGTGTTACGCTGCCTCTTCAAACTTGTCGGCTAAATCTGCATCAAAATCAAAATCATCTGCTTGCTGTAGTACTGGTTGTTCACCGGTCTTTGAAGCTAAAGTCACAACTTTATTTACAGGGCTTAAGCTTGATAACCAATTGAAAATTCTCGTAATTGGGACGAGAGACATTAATTGATGCGCTTGTCTGTGTTCGTAAACAATTCGGTTTACCAAAGTTGTTAAATCGGAAGTTGTTACTTTCTCTGATGACTTTCCCAAAACTCGCAATGATTGAGACTTTAAGTATTGTTCGATGTCCGGCTCAATTCTTACTCTTATGTTCTCAGCCATTATTTAGTCCTCCCCAAAATTCCTGACGACATTCTTTGCAGCCCAATTGCATTAGCCCAAGAGCCATTGGAGACAGCAACAATCTTCTTATCAGCAAGCATTTTTGAGACACCTGGCATCTCAACACCACCACCCCAGGCGACAAAACTTTGAGATGCATCGCGCCACTCTTCAATTTCTTTGGCGACTAAACGCAACCGGTCCCTTAACCACGCTTTTAAGTGCCGAGCATAAATTGAGCGGAAATTAAAATCACGAGTACCGTACCCAAATGTGGTGTTCTCAATCCCAATTCGTATTGTTTCCACACTACCAGATTTGCCAGTTCCGAGAATTTTAATTAATTCACTGTCAGTGGCGATCGCACTCAATAAATCAATACAGCCACCAACTTCTAAAACTTGGCGGTGAATAATACTCCCCCCAGGTGCGAACACTGTAGCGATAACTGTTGACGTTCCCAAATCAAGAGCAATTGCAGTTCCCGTGCGATCTATTAATGGCGGGTTGGCAGCAACGCAATAAGAATATGAGCCAGCACCTTCTGGCAGAACTCGTGCAACAGTTAAATTGATTTGAGAGGTGGAATTGTTTTTACCCCCAAAACTAACGGTGTGAACACCCGCTATTTTAGTTGTCAATAATTCCTTAAAAATCTTGGCATTATGAATACTCAAGATTAAATGCAAGTTCCAATGTGGTTGATAGGGCAATGTCGCTAAAGCACCCAATAATGTATGCAGCGAGTACTCTACTTTTAGTGCTGGATCGTCACTCAATTTAATGTGAGTGGTTGGTGCTTTCCAGTTGGCTAACGTGCCAGTGAGAAATTCACGACCAATTAAATCTTTTCTGTCGCCGTCGTGGTAAAAGAAATGCCCGCCCTCCGGTGATGACAAATTGTCATGCAATTCTTCCCTAATTTCCAAAACTTTTGATGGGGTGCGGACTCTCGTTTGAGACGCACCACTGCCAAAAACAATCTTCACCAATCCTGCCCCGGTATCGACTCCTGTGGGAATTAATAATGGGCATTGGGAATTTTCAGCCGACATTGGCTGAGTTGCAATCATTCTCAATTTTCTCCTTAAATTCGTTGCAGCCCTTTTCCTTACAGGTTTTACGCATTTTCAGACAATAAAGCTCTGTCACCGGAAATTACCTGAATTCGGCTTGGTGTAAGGGGTATGGGCTTTTCTGGTCTATGGTTGCTATAGTAGATTTAAGTGGCATCTACTGTCAAGTACTGCAACCTACTAGTTTTACGAATCTTTATGTTTTTGAGTTATGCGAGTAGATTTATGTAGAGATTAATAGATAGTACTGGATTAAAAATAATTAATGCCACAAGGACAGTATCGAAGACCACGCATCAACTTTGGAATTGAAGAAACCTCAAAGGAGGAACTAGAAGAGTGGGCAAAACAAGAGCATCGGACAGTAAGCAATTTAGTGGAAGCAACCGTAGAAACAGCACTTGCACAAAGAAGGCAGGGGAAGGAAAACATCAAATATAATTCATCGGTAATTACAGAAGACGACTTTGACCAAATTAAAAAATTCATTTCTCTCCTATGTGGTGACAGGGAACGAAATGGAATTAGTTTTGTACTTTTAGGACAAGCTCTAGGTTTCGAGCCTGAAAAGTTACATGACCTCTATCAACTAGTGCTGCAATGCAGAAAGGATAAAACCAAGAAAAAATGATTGACACCAAGTTGTTGATAGCGTTAGCAGTTAATGCAAGTTTTACGGACGATGCAATACTAATTGATGCCTCACACTTACCAAGTGTGCGATCGCTCCTTTTGACTTT
>NZ_JBPAOH010000138.1:0-21218 GCF_050875635.1 Tolypothrix sp. VBCCA 56010 | reverse complement strand
ATGCACAAGATAAGAAATTTGAGAGCGTGCGTAAGTCCTATTGATAACCCAAGATAACCCACAACACAGGGTTAATATATTTTTGCCAAAGTGGGATGCTCCCTGTTAACTTGAGATCGATATGCGGAAAACCCTGAGAACTTTCAACCATTTATTTCTCCGGACACCAAAAATTAATCCTAGGAAACTTTTATTTCTGCGATCGCTTCTTCTAAGTGTTCGTGAATGACTAGCTCCTCTCGTTCAAGGATTGCTCGTTTAGCTGCATCCTGTGCAACCCTCACAGCTTGAGCCGCAGAAAAACCTTTCATCTGCTCAATAATCTTTGACCAGTTGATAGATCCCACTTCAATTGCAGATAGTGTTTCCTTTAGTATAAATTCTAGCTCTTGTTCTCCGGGTTTGGGTACTGCAATTAAGTCATCAAATCTTCTCCAAAGGGCAGTATCCAGAGATTTATTTAGGTTCGTTGCTGCTACCAAAAGCCCCGAAGACGGTTGATATTCATCTAAAATTTGGAGAAATGTATTAACTACTCGCTTAATTTCTCCTACTTCTTGAGAATCTTCTCGTGTCTTAGCAATTGAGTCACATTCATCAAGAAACAACAAACATGGATTTTTTGAAGCATCCTCAAATACAAGTCTCAAATTGCTTGCAGTTTCGCCTAGAAAAGATGACACCATTGCATCAAACCGCACTTTCAGGAGTGGTAAACCTGTATTCCAAGCCAAACGTTCTGCTCCTAGCGTCTTTCCACAGCCAGGGGGACCATAGAGCAGAATTTTTTGCCTGTAACGCAGTCCATGATGAGCAAGCCTATCTCTTGCTGCATACTCACGCTCAATTCGGCGAAAACGTTTCTCAATATTTTCCGGCAACACCATGTGATGTCGCAATTTCTCCCTTGGTATGATAGTTACTAAGGGAAGATTAAATCGCTTACTGGTTGGTAATTCAGTTAGCGCTTGTAAGGTGTCTGGTACTGAGGAAACAGGTTTGCTGATGTCGGTAGACTTCTCTTTCTGGCTCTTTTTAGTGATATTCTCTAACTGGTCAGCTAAGAGCGTGTGTCCTCTACTGCGTTCTTCCTCAATTACTAGGTGTGTGAGCTTATCAATCGCCTCTTGATCTGAACTAGCGATCGCCCTAAAAAATCTCTTGAGAAGCTCTGCTTTCATACTGCCTCTCAGTATAAATAGTAATTTTTTCCATTTAGTACTATTGTACTATATTTTTGGAGTGCATTAAAGATTATAACGCGATCGCGTACCCGCGTGCCGCAGGTATCGCCCTATCCTTAATCATTACATTAAGTTATATAAAATATTATTTGCTTTCTTGATCCGGAATTTAGCATATCTAAATATAGTGCATCGCTTTCAGGTCTATATCATCTTCTCCTTCAATCAACAGCAGAGTCATCATGTTTCCCTCAACAAAGCCTGTTAATTTGAAATCAGACATAACTTTGAGTTTCTCCATAGAAACTTTCTCCGAATAGTATTTAAATATCATTTGAATTGCTTTATCTTTATCTAGGTAATGCTGATAGCTAGTATCCTTTTGCATGAAATTTTCTACTATTGTGGATATTCGGGCTAGAAGTGCAGCTCTTTCGCTAGAAACTTCGTGCATAACTTTCTTTGAATACCTCATTAATTACCCCAATTATAATCAATCTCCCTCAGCGTCCCTCTGCGTAAACCTCAGCGCTCCTTTGCGTTAAAAAAAAGGGCGGACAAAATGCCCAACCCTTCAAAAAAACGAGATTAATCTGTTGCGAATTAACCCAAAACTTTCTTGGCTGTTGCTAACACATTATCAACTGTGAAGCCAAACTTCTCCATACAAACGCCACCAGGAGCGGAAGCACCAAAGCGATCGATGCTAACAGTATCGCCTTCGGTGCCGATGTACTTGTGCCAGCCGAAACTAGCGGCAGCTTCTACAGACACGCGCTTGGTAACGGCTTTAGGCAGAATAGACTCTTTATAAGCTGCATCCTGTGCTTCAAACAGTTCCCAAGAAGGCATTGAGACAACACGGACTTTCTTACCTTCGCTGGTGAGTTTTTCAGCTGCGGTGACACACAAGTTTAATTCGGAACCAGTACCAATCAGGATTAACTCCGGTGTACCTTCAGAATCTACCACCGTGTATGCACCCTTGGTAACGCCCTCAATCGATGTACCTGCTAAGTTGGGGACATTTTGACGGGTGAACGCTAACAAAGTGGGAGCGTTTTCCTTCGACTTCTCGATCGCTACTTTGTAAGCACCAGAAGATTCGTTTCCGTCTGCGGGACGAATCACTATTAAGTTAGGAATCGCTCTCAAAGAAGCTAAAGTTTCAATCGGTTGGTGCGTTGGACCGTCTTCACCTTGTCCAATCGAGTCGTGAGTCATCACCCAAATCGAACCCGCTCTCGACAGGGCAGATAAGCGGATGGCAGCACGCATGTAATCTGTGAAAATCAAAAAGGTGGCACCGTAAGGAATTAATCCCGATTGATGCAGCGCTATACCGTTACAAATTGCGCCCATAGCGTGTTCCCGCACGCCAAAGTGGATGTTGGGGTTTTCGTAATGTCCTTTTTGGAAGTCGCCGATGCCTTTGATTTCGGTCAGGTTGGAGTGGGTTAAGTCAGCGGAACCACCAATTAACTCAGGTAAAACCTTCGCTAGTTTGTTGAGGCAGTTTTCTGAGTGTTTGCGGGTGGGTATTCCTTTGTCTTCCGGGGTGTAGGTGGGTAGTACTTTGTCCCAACCGTCGGGGAGTTTGCCACTAATGAAACGTTCAAATAGAGCCGCTTCTTCGGCGTATTTGGCTTTGTAGTCGGCAAAAGTGTTATTCCACTCATCTTCGTAGTTAGCGCCGCGCTCAACGGCTTTACCCATGTGATTTTTGGCATCTTCTGGAACTACGAAAGGCTCGTATGTCCATTCTAAGTTATTCCGGGTTAAAGCTACTTCATCGCCACCTAACGCTGCACCGTGAATGCCTGCGGTGTTTTGTTTGTTGGGGGAACCGTAACCGATGGTGGTTGTCACCTTAATCATTGATGGCTTGTCGGTGACAGATTTAGCTTCGGCGATCGCCTTTTCAATTGCGTCTAAATCTTTATTACCATCTTCGACATGCAAAACATGCCAGCCGTATGCTTCAAAGCGCTTGGAAACATCTTCGGTGAATGCTATATCTGTAGAACCATCGATAGAGATGTGGTTATCGTCGTACAGAGCGATGAGTTTGCCTAATCCCAAGTGTCCTGCGAAAGAACAAGCTTCACCGGATACGCCTTCCATGTTGCAACCATCACCCAAAATTACGTAGGTGTAGTGGTCAACAATTTTGGCATCGGGTTTGTTAAATTTCGCGGCTAGGTGCGCTTCTGCGATCGCTAAACCGACAGCATTGGCAATTCCTTGTCCTAATGGTCCGGTAGTAACTTCTACACCTTCGGTCATGAAGTTTTCCGGGTGTCCTGGGGTTTTGGATTCCCACTGACGGAACTGCTTGATGTCTTCAATACTTACGCTGTCAAAGCCTGTCAGGTGTAGGAGGGCATACTGCAACATCGAACCGTGACCGGCTGACAATACAAAGCGATCGCGGTTAAACCACTTGGGATTTTTGGGATTATACCGCATAAAGCGGTCCCACAGCACAAACGCCATTGGTGCCGCACCCATTGGCAGTCCTGGGTGTCCCGATTTGGCTTTTTCTACGGCATCAATAGCCAAAAAGCGAATCGAGTTAATACAAAGTTCTTCGAGGGATTGGGTTGCAACAGCCATAATCTCTTATATTTAACGACGGTTTAGCACTCTTTAAGCTAATCATTACTGGGGTTGTTTTGGTTTATCACCCCAAGCAGTATCCTCATCATCCCATTGCCTGCTGACGACAGACAAGCGGGATCTCTTGAATTAGAGCGATCGATCAAACAGATAATCTGGTCACGCTGAACTCTTAAATCAAAGCAGAATGACATTTTTGATACATTTTGCTTCCTAATATCAAGAGATCCGACCAGCGGCAGATTTTGGAGCCACTGCGGTGCGGAGGTTCCCTCCGTTAAAGCATGTGGCGTGATCTTAGCGGTACTTCTTAAAGGCTAGCGTGACATTGTGTCCGCCAAACCCAAAAGAATTGGAAAGTGCCACATCGACATTCAAATTGCGGCTTGTGTTGGGAACATAATCCAGGTCACACTCTGGATCTGGGTTTTCTAAATTAATTGTCGGGGGAATTTTATCGTTGGCGATCGCCAATACTGTTGCCACGGCTTCAATGCCTCCAGAACCACCCAACAAATGACCGGTCATGGATTTGGTGGAACTGATTGCTATTTTATAAGCATGTTCTCCCAGAGCTTTTTTCATCGCGGCGGTTTCTGTCGAATCGTTCGCCGGGGTGCTGGTGCCGTGAGCGTTGATGTAGTTTACCATATCTGGAGTTATTCCGCCGTCTTTTAATGCCAGTTGTATGGCTCTGGCGGCTCCTTCACCACCGGGGACGGGGGAGGTGATATGGTAGGCATCACAAGTCATGCCATAGCCGACAATTTCCGCATAAATACGAGCCTTGCGACTTAAGGCGTGTTGCAGCTCTTCTAGAATTAAAATTCCCGCACCTTCACCCATGACAAATCCGTTACGATCGCGGTCAAATGGACGGCTAGCGTGTGCCGGGTCATCATTCCGACACGAAAGGGCTTTACATGCGGCAAATCCAGCTAGAGACAAGGGTGTAACTGCCGCTTCGCATCCACCGCAAATCATCGCTTGGGCATATCCATTTTGAATTAGGCGAAAAGCATCTCCAATCGCATTCGAGCCGGCGGCGCAGGCAGTGACGGAGCAGGAATTAGGACCTCTAGCACCAGTGTGAATTGCTGTCAACCCCGCTGCCATGTTAGCGATCATCATCGGAATCATGAAAGGACTACAGCGATCGGGACCTCGGTTGAGGTAGATCGTTTGCTGGTCTTCCATCACTTTAATGCCACCAACCCCGGAACCGATGATTACACCCACTTGTTCGGCGTTTAGGTCATTGATGACTAATCCAGCATCTGCTAGAGCCTGTTTTGCACCCGCAACTCCAAATTGGGAAAACCGATCCATGCGCTTGGCTTCTTTGCGCTCCATGTACTCATGTGGATCGAAGTCTTTCACCTCACCAGCAATGCGGCAATCATGGCTCTTTGCATCAAATAAACTGATGTAGTCGATGCCATTGCGTCCTTCCATTAATCCGGACCAATATTCGGCTGGTGTTTTACCAATCGGTGTAATCGCGCCAACACCAGTTACAACAACGCGCTTACGTATAAAATCTGTCATGACGATAGTTAGGGTGGCGAGAAAGCTGCATAAAAGGGGGAGTAGGGAGTAGGGAGTAGGTGAGACCAGCCCCCGTCTTGGCGGTCTCCGTCACGATGGGGGACTGGCGAACCCGAAGGGGAGTGGGGAGAGTGGGGGGAGTGGGGGAGTGGGGGATGGGGGGCACATGCGTCCCCACGAAGTGGGGTTGGGGAGCCAGCGCTGTGCGGAGGTTCCCTCCGTTGAGGAGCCAGTGCGTTGCGGAGCCGCTTTCGCCTGGGCGGGTTTCCCGACTTGAGGCGACTGGCGTGGGGTTCCCCCCGTTGTAGCACCTGGCGTGCGACTGGCGTGAGAATGGGGAGATGGAGAGACAAACTCCCCCTCCCTGCCCCCTTGTCTCCTTGTCTCCTTGTCTCCTTGTCCCCTTGTCCCCATTCCCCATTCCCCATTCCCCATGCTTTTAGGCGGATGCGGCAACTTTGTTGTTGATGTAGTCTACTGCTTCTTGAACTGTGGTAATTTTTTCGGCGGCTTCATCGGGAATTTCAATATCAAATTCTTCTTCTAAAGCCATTACCAGTTCAACTGTATCTAGGGAATCAGCCTGTAGATCGTTGGCAAAATTGGATTGTGGTTTAATCGTGTCAGCCTCAGTAACGCTAAGTTGCTCGGCGACGATTTTCTTGACCTTTTCAAAAATTTCCGCTTCACTCATAGATAAAAGTCCTTAACCAGTTGCTACGATCCGCCCTTTATGGGCGATGTGGTTTTGAGCATATACATCTTATCGTCAACCGCGATCGCCCGTACACTGTCGAGGGTTTTTCACAAGGAAAATCCCTGACCCATTTTCTATTAAAGAACAGTTGGGCAACGCCAATTGAAGCAAGCGATCGCGCTGATGAATGTAAATGCTTTCCTTATTCAATTGTGACTAAATTTTTCGCCGATGTCCCAATTTAGATACAAAGCTTTGCCAGCATCACGGACAAGAAATGATAAAACAGTTATTGTTTAAGGGCAACTGCCCTAACCCAAATATACTTCCATGCTATCTCAGACGCTAAAATACGCTTACTTTCCAGGTTGTGTTGCCCAAGGTGCTTGCCGCGAGTTAAGCTTGTCAACCAAAGCTTTAACTAAAGCTCTGGGTATTGAACTGGTAGAATTGAAAAAGGCTGCTTGCTGCGGTTCCGGCACTTTTAAGGAAGATTCTCAACTGTTGGAAGATACGGTTAATGCCCGGAATATTGCTTTAGCAGAAGAATTAAATTTGCCGCTACTCACACATTGCAGCACTTGTCAAGGCGTGATTGGTCACGTTGATGAGCGCTTGAAAGAATGCCAAAAAACTGACCCCCAATACATCGACAAAGTTAATCGCTTTTTGGAAAAAGAAAGCTGTTCGCCTTATCGGGGAAGTACTGAAGTTAAACATCTCCTGTATGCTTTGGTAACAGATTATGGTATAGAGGAAATTCAAAAACGAGTCACCCGTAAATTAAGTGGGTTAAAATGCGCGGCTTTTTATGGCTGTTATCTTCTCCGTGCCCAAAAATCTATGCCTTATGATGACCCTTTCCAACCGCAAGCGATGGAAAATGTTTTTCAGGCAATCGGTGCAACGCCAATTTATTATCGAGGTCGGACGCAATGTTGCGGATGGCCTCTTTCGAGTTATGCTACTAGCCAATCTTTCAGAATGGCGGGGATGCATATTCAAGATGCACTAACATCTGGTGCTGATTGTATTGTCACACCTTGTCCGCTGTGTCATTTGAATTTAGATTCTCGTCAGCCTGAGGTGGAAAAAGTCATCGGGCAAAAATTAGGTTTGCCGGTGTTGCATTTACCACAGTTGATTGCTTTGGCGTTAGGAGTTAGTCCGCAAGAACTCGGTTTAGAAAGGCACATTGTTTCTACTAAGCCAGTGTTGGAGAAATTGAGTTTGTAGTAAGCGTTTTAACGCTTAATTTAACGACTAAAGTCGTTACTACGTTAAAAAAGCGCTTAAAGGTTGAAGAAAATAATTTCCTCAACCTATCTAGCGTTAGAGGTACTCAACAAAGGCGATGCGATTAAATGCCAGTGATTAGTTGAGGTTGATTTATGGACTTTAAGTATAAGTGGAAGAATGGTCAAGCTCCAAGTCTAGATCAAGCAGCACGTAGCAAATATCTCCTGGATGAGCAACAGTTTGATACCGATGAAGACCGTAATATTGCAGAGCAAGATGCTCGTAAGCATTTAGGCTTACCCACGCGAATCGCAGATGACGATCGCTCTATATTACCTCACTCTGCTGGTGATGAAAGCGAGGATGATTTAAACGAGTTATAAAATCGGTAATCGGTAATGGGGCATGGGGCATAGGGCATGGGGCATAGGGCATAGGGCATGGGGCATGGGGTATGGGGCATGGGGCATGGGGCATAGGGCATGGGGCATGGGGCATGGGGCATAGGGCATGGGGCATCGGAAAAAGATTTGACTTTATTCTCACGTTCCCATTGCCCATTGCCCAATGCCCATTGCCCAATGCCCAATTCCCCCTAATTCCTTACTTTTGCCCTAAATGCTGCAATTGTTTCAATGTTTGATACATTTGTGGTAGGCGGCTATAAATAGCAGCTACTCTCAAAAAGATTTTGTGAGGCATTGCCGGTGTTCCAGAAACAATTTCTCCTGGGGGAACATCGCTTAGAATTCCGGCTTGCGCTGTAGCGATCGCACCATCACCCATTTTCGCTTGATTGGCTATTCCTGATTGTCCTGCCAAAATAACCCGATTGCCAATTTTTACCCCTCCTGCCATCCCAGATTGTCCGGCTATAGCACAGTATGCACCTATTTGGCATCCGTGTCCTATTTGCACTAAATTGTCAATTTTGGTACTGCGTCCAATGCGGGTTTCACCGACGGATGGGCGGTCTATGGCGCTGTTGCAGCCAATTTCTACGCCATCTTCTAAGACAGTATAACCGGATTGTTCCATTTTGAACCAACCGCTGGCAATGGGAACAAAGCCAAAGCCTTCTGCACCGATGACAGCACCACTGTGAATGACGCAATCTGCACCGATGCGGGCGCGTTCGTGGATGGTACAATTAGCGTGTAAGATTGTGCGATCGCCTATTTTCACATTTGGGTAAACTACTGCATTCGGATGAATGCAGACTTGATTGCCGATTTCTGCTTGCTGCTGAATCACTGCATGGGCACCAATGTAAACATCAGTGCCAATTTTTGCTGTCGGGTGAATTACGGCGGTAGGATGTATTTCTGGAGTTGGGCGGTATGGTTGATAAAAAAGTGCGATCGATGCAGCAAACATCAAGCGCGGATCTCGCGTGGCTATCCAAACGATACCGCGTTCTGATGCAAGCTTTTGTAATGTTTCGTCTTGTGGTAAAATTAAAGCACTAGCATTGGTCTTGCCGACAAAAGAGGCAAATTTTGGTCCCTCTATGTAGCTGAGATGACCTGCGATCGCTTCATCAACCGCTGCTACTCCTGTAATTTCGATATCTTCGTCTTTATTAGCTGTGAGGCTGTTCGCGCTGACGCTGCCTTTGAGTTTTTCAACGATTTCGCTAAATTTCATGTTGTTTATTCAGAAGCCATTTACAAAGGCTAGATAATTATCGCTATTCCTTCATGATTGTTTTCTGTAGATGAAGGTTGCCATGCGATCGCACTTTTTGCAGAAGGGAAAAGGGTAATTGGGCATGGGGCATGGGGCATGGGGCATGGGGCATGGGGCATGGGGCATGGGGCATCGGAAAAAGATTTGACTTTATTCTCACGTTCCCATTGCCCATTAAACAATTGCCCATTGCCCATTACCCATTACCCATGCCCCATTCCCCATTTTCCTCTTCCTTTATTTCTTGAGTAGTGCCTTGAATTTCCAGATAATGCGCCGGATACGTCGATAAATGCGATAAATTGAAGGATGGCGCACGAAAAATAATAGACTTTGTAAAGCTTGCCAGACTTCGGTATTTACGAGCTTTTCTTTAATCAAATATTCCTCTAGCCAATTTAAGTAATTCGCGTAGCTAGGACTTATTTCTGCGATATGATATTCTCCTGTTCGCTCGGCTACGTAACAACTAGAATCAGGGTGTTGTCGATATTTATCCCAACAGCCACTCTCGATAAATACGGGGTATTTCAAGCAAATTTTAGCGAAGAAAGCTTGGTCTTCATACATGCTGCGAAAGCTTTCTTCATGTCCACCAACAGCTTCTATGACTTCGCGTTTAATCAGAACTCCACAAGTACCGGGTGTTTCTGCTTTTGCGCGTAAAAAAAGCGGGAGCAGATTTGGTGGTTGAATCAATGTATCGGGTTTGACACCAAGTAGACGGTAGCGATCGCGTGTCATATCTTCGGGATTACCAGTCCAACTGTACCACATCTGCGTTGCTCCGTAAACCATGCCGGCTTGGGGGTGTGATTGCAAAATTGCTAGTTGTTTTTCGAGTTTCGGCGCAAGCCAGATATCATCAGCGTCTAAAAAGGCGATATAATCTCCTTTAGCGTTGCGGATACCCAAGTTGCGGGAAGCACTCATTCCCCGATTTTCGTGGTTTGGATGTTCTAAGTAGCGGATTTGTGGATATTTATCTGCATAAGTTTGAGCGATCGCACTGCTATTATCCGTGGAACCGTCATCTACTAATAGTAGTTCCCAGTTGTCGTAAGTTTGAGCTAAGACGCTGGCGATCGCTTCAAAGATGAATTTTTCACCATTTAAGAATATTGTTATACCGGAGATTAAGGGTTTGTTATTCATATTTTAGGAAAGTTTAAGAAAACGAACCGCCCTTCTCCCAAAGGGAGACGCTGCGCGAACGGGTTCGCCAGTCCCCCATCGATCAGGGAAACCGCGCCCGTCGGGGGCTGGACTCACCAAGTAGCCAAGGAAGCCAAGGAAAGAGGTAGGTAGGGTTTCTGCGTAGGTTTTGTTTTAATTTGCAAACCAGTTTGATAGTTGTTTGGCGAATTGTTCTCCGTTACAATTTTCTACGGCAAAGCGAGGTAGTTGAAAGCGATCGCTTTTTTTGCCGACAATGTTTGCGTTGGTGGTACAAGCGCAGGTAAATCCAGCTTGGCGAACTAAATCGCTGGTATGTAGGTTATAGTTTCCGTGCGGGTAAGCAAAACTTTCGATTGAGTGTCCGAAAATCTCTTCTAGTTCTGCTTTATTTTGCTGAATTTCTTTTTGCTGTTGTTCTGGGGAAATTGTGGAAAGAAACGGATGTGTGACTGTATGACCGCCAACTTCAATGATGCTGTTTTGTTGTAAGCTTGATATTTCTTCTAATGTCATCATGCGGTGAGTTGGACGCAATTCTAACTTGACGTTTGCCCATAAAAGTAGTTGATCTAGAAGATGCGATCGCTCTTTATTTGATAAGGGGTAAAGTAGTTGGTAAAGTGAGTAATAAAGCTGACGGGGAAAATTGAGATGGTTATCTGATTTAGAGCTGAATTTCCATTCATGGTTAGTACCGTTAATATTTAAAGACAAAATTTCTGGTAAAGTTTTTGGCTGTAGTAATATTCTTTCTAGTTCATCCCACCAAAATTCACGCTTTTGTTGCATGTATCCTGTTGTGAGAAAGATTGTGGCAGGAATTTCATATTGTTCTAATAAAGGTTTTGCGTTATGCAGATTATCGACGTAACCATCATCAAAGGTGATAACTATTTGACGATGGGGACGTTTCCCATTTTCCAAAGTTTGGTTTAATTGTTGTAAACGCACCACTGAACCAAGTTTTTGTAATACTTGCAAATGTTCGGCAAAATAAGATGGACTGACGCACAATTTCCAAGGATCGCTTTCAATGTCAGTTACTCGATGGTACATTAGAATTAGTCCGCCTGGTGCGATGCGGTTTCGCACACGCTTTGCAATTCGCTTTATGCTGCTTCCAGGTATTCTCATCATGTTTCTTGTGGTTTGATGGCGCGGACAGTTATGATTAGTTCATATTGGCGATCGCGATGTTCTAATTCTGATGAATGCAGTTCTTCGGTAGCTACACCTGACAAAAAGGCGATCGCTGCTAATACATTTCCGTGAGTCTCTAGCTGAATATTTGCTTCTGGGAAGAACTCTACAAACAACAGTTGTGCTGATTTGCTGGTAAAATTAGAACACCAGTATTTTGCCCACTCGTCCTCACTGATGTGAGTAATTCCGGGTATTGTGACTAACGCCACTCCACCAGGTTTGAGAATGCGGTAAATTGTTTTCAATGCCGATCGCACATCGTAAATCATCTGCAATGTTTGCGTCAAAATTAAGCAGTCAAACGCATCTGAAGGTATATGTTCGGCATTAGTTAAATCCCCAACTATGGTTGCTTGTGGATTACCTTCGACAACATGAAGCACATCGCTTTGGGTGACGTTATCTCCTCCAAATTGGCGGGTATAAGAATTATCACCAATTTCTAAAACACGTCCTTTAATATCAGCTTTATTTGCAGCGAGAAACTTTTCTATATAATAACGGTCAACCGGTAAACCTCGGTCAAAACCAAATTGTCGGCTGATTGGTGTGACTCTTCGCAAACTACCAAAGTCTACTGCACCCACTGGTGGGATATATCTGTCACCCCACATTTGCGTTCCTATCCAACGGTGAACAACAGATGGTAATCTACGTTTGGCAATTGATTTTAGTTTTTGCTTCATGCGACTGTTAATATACTTAAGTGGATACCGATATGGCACTAATGCTTCATCTAATGCCTTCACCAGTTGTGTATCATTGATATTCTGTGGCGATATATACTCTTCTAGCCAATATAAGTAAGTTTTATGTGCTGGATTCGGTTTTACTGGATGATATTCTCCTGTAGCAATGGCAATGTTAGAGCTAGACTCTAAATGCTGCCGATACTTGTCCCAACATCCACTTTCTACAAATACGGGTGCTTTCAAGCACATTTTTGCAAAAAAAACTTGATCTTCATATAAATGTTGGATTCTTTCGTCAAATCCACCTGTAGCTTCTATTACATCTCGTCGCGCTAACAGTCCACAAGGGGAAGGTACGGTACCTGTATCTGTTAAATACAAAGTAAGTAAAGTTGGGGGATAAAACAGATTATTCGGTTCAACACCAAGTTTTGCAAAACAATCCCGCTGTCGATCGCTTTTATTCCCCGTCCAACTGTACCAATATAAGCTAGGTCCATAAACCATCCCCGCTTCCGGGTGAGATTCTAAAATTGCTACTTGTTTTTCCAATTTTGGCGGCAAAAAAATATCATCCGCATCAAGCAAAGCAATATAATCACCTTTAGCGTTGTTGATCCCAACATTGCGAGAACTGCTTTTACCTACATTTTTGTGTTCTGGATGTTGTAGATAACGTATTTTTCCGGGATATTTCTCTGCGTAATTAATCGCAATTTCTGTACTTTTGTCGGTTGAACCGTCATCTACTAACAACAGTTCCCAATTGTCATAGGTTTGAGCTATTACACTTTCTATTGCTTCGGCAAAATACTTTTCCGCATTGAAGAAAATGTTGACGATAGAAACCAATGGTTTGGTAGTCATTCTTTTCTGTGTAAAAAGAAAAATTAAGTATGATAATGTTCATTTTTCAACTCCACCGTATTGTAAGCGATAAAGCTGTGAAAATAACCCGTTAAGTTGTAACAATTGCGGAAAATTTCCTTGTTCTACAACTCGTCCTTCTTGTAAGACAAGGATTTTATCTGCTTGTTCAATTGTGGATAAACGATGGGCGATAATAATTACTGTGCGATTTTGACCAAATGTATTAATTGCCTCTTGAATTATGTTTTCAGAAACGCTATCGAGTGCGTTAGTTGCTTCGTCGAGAATAAATATTTGCGGATCGCGGATAATAGCACGCGCTAAAGCTATGCGCTGTCTTTGTCCGCCGGAAAGACGAACGCCGCGATCGCCCAATATGGTATCATAGCCTTCGGGTAATTTATTGATAAACTCGTCAGCGTTTGCTTGTTTAGCCGCGTTGATAATTTCCGCTTCTGTAGCATCTAAACGACCGTAAGCTATATTCTCCCGCACTGTGGTATTAAAAACATAAACGTCTTGGCTGACAATCGCAATGTGATTTCGCCAAGATGCTAAATCTAATTCTCGTAAAGGACGATCGTCAACGTAAATTTCTCCTTGTGTAACGTCATAAAAACGGCAAATTAAACCAATCAGCGTCGATTTGCCCGCACCTGAAGGTCCAACTATAGCTGTAGTTTTTCCTTTGTTAATAGAAAAAGAAACGCCGTTTAGTGCAGGTTTGTCTGTGGGATTGTAGCGAAAACCAACAGATTTAAATGTGAGCGATCGCTTTAAACCATGACAATAAACATTTCCTGTACGAATAAATTGTTGTTCGGGAATTTCTAACAGAGATACGACATCTTCAACTGATGCTAATAAGCCAATTAAATTTACGCGATCGCTATCCAATCTCCTCACCGATGGCTGTAAGCGATAAAGCATAAAGATAAAGGTTAACAAAGTCGGTAAATTCGCTTTATTTTGCAAAGCGATAATCATAATACACACCAACAAAGCCACCGATAAAACTTCCGAAAGTGGTCCGGATATGGTGTAGAGTTTCGCCAATTTTAATGCGGCAAGACTTACCTCATTTGTTAGCTTCTCAAAACGCTTATATTCGTAAGCTTCTTGACCAAAAGCTCTAATTACCCTCATTCCATAAAAGCCTTCGATCATTCGATTAGCAAGGCGATCGTTTGCCTGTACTGCTTGTCTTCCTAACTTCTTTGTTTGGCGTGTTACTTGCTGAATTATTAGTGAAATTCCTAACAAAGCAACAGCTACTAAAAAAGTTAGTTGCCAAGAAGTTAGCATTAAGAAGATAACAAATACAAGAACTGTAGAAAAATTGATTATTAGATTAATTAAAAGTAATATTGCATCACATACACGCCAACTTTCCGTATGCAGTGTATTGACTAATTTACCTGATTGCTTCGAGTCTAAAAAATTATAGTTTACGCTTAATATCTGTTGAAAAAGTTTAGATACTAATTGAGAACCAATACGCCAATAAAGCCAAACCGAAAGAAGCGAACTGCTGTAAGCAAGTAAATTTTTTAGGAGAACGCACCCGAAAATAGTTAATGGAATAATTAGCAGTCGGTTACTTGGGGGAATATCACTAAATAATCGATTTAAAATAGTTCCTAAAAATGTTCCACTTGCCGATTGAGAGTTTCCTGGTTCTAAACTTTGAAGAAATGGAATAAATAAGCTAATTCCCAAACCTTCAGATAAAGAAGTTAAAATTCCTAAAATGATAATTACTGGAATTGCCCACGGGTAAAGGTTTAGCAGTGGAAATAGTTTTTTAATTATTCCCGTACTTTTCATTAGTTTATATTAAACGCCAGGTATATAATAGCACTTAATCTTCCAAAAAACTTGTCTAGTTTTAATATGTTTGATAATAATTTTTAGCAATTTGAGTTAATCTTTAATAATCATATCTGCCAGTTAGTAATCTTTCCTCATCAATGTGTGCTGACAAGTGCGTAGGTCAATCCTACAGATTGTTCGGACGATAGCATACATTGCACTTGTTTTTCTAGATTTTCAGGATACCAAATGTCATCAGCATCAATTGGGGCAATATAGCGGTTCTCACTTGCGTCAAATACCCAAACGCAGTAGGGACAATTCATGAATTGTCCCTACTGGGTTCTTTATGGTATTGTATCCAACACCAAAACCGCTATATATTCACTTATTGTGAGTGTGCGATCGCTAATATCATGACAGGTTTATTACATATGATGTAGAGACGTTTTGCGTGGAACGTCTCTACAAAGGTTGTGGAACGTCTCTACGAGAGTTACGGTTTTTTTATTACTGTTAATTAAGCGGACATGATATAAAACTTCAATATTTTTATATGTTTGCGATCTGACAGATTTAAGAGTTATCTCAATAAAAACTTCAGCATTATATGCGGGAATAATCACAGATACGATAGGTAATTCAAAACTCGACTGCATAGTTATCCACACTCATCTAGTCATCAAACTACAGTTTTTACAGATTTAAAATGCGAGGCGAGTTTGTTAATATCATCTTGCCATTGCTAAACCGGCTAAATATCCTGTAGTCCAAGCACTTTGGAAGTTAAACCCGCCGGTAACTCCATCAATATCGAGGATTTCTCCAGCAAAATAAAGTCCGGGAATTATGCGGCTTTCCATTGTCTTAAAGTTGACTTCTTTTAAGTTGACACCACCACAGGTAACAAATTCTTCTTTGAAGACACCTTTACCGTTGATTAAATATTCTCCCTGAGTCAGTTCTTGAATAAGTTTATTTAATTTTTTGTTAGATATTTCTGCCCAGCGTTCTTCTGTAGTAATATCTGAACGGGCAATGATGTATTGCCACAAACGATGCGGTAAATCAACACCACGATGTAAAGCGATCGCCTTTTTTCCCCATTCATTTTTAACTGCTAAGATTTTTTGCCGCACTTCATCTTGCTGCAAATCAGGCAACCAATTTATCATCAAAGTGGCTTGATAGTGACTTTCGCGCAATACTCTCGCACCCCAAGCCGAAAGTTTCAACACCGCCGGTCCACTCAAACCCCAATGAGTAATTAGCAAAGGTCCATTTTGTTCTAATTGAGATTTTCCACCGCACAATAAGCGCAAACGTGCCGATTCAACGCTAACACCGGCTAATGAGCGCAATTTTTCATCACCAAGATTGAAAGTAAATAAAGAAGGAACAGGTGTCTCAATTTGATGACCGAGTTCTTTAGCTATTCTATAGCCTACAGGGTTGCTTCCCGTTGCTAAAAGCAAGCGATCGCACTTTATAGTTTCTCCCGACTTGAAAATAATTTCAAAGCCTTCATTTTGTCGTTTTACCGCTACTACAGGTGCAGAAGTGCGAATTTCTACCCCAGCTTCAAAAGCAGTATTCAGCAAACAATTGACAACCGTTTCCGAAGTATTCGTAATCGGAAACATTCGTCCATCAGCTTCAGTTTTCAGCGGTACTTTATGCATTGCAAACCAAGTTATCGTATCTTTGGTTTGAAAGCGAGAAAAAGCACCCCGGAGGGCTTTTCCGCCTCTGGGATAATTTTGCACTAAAATGGCTGGGTCAAAACAAGCGTGAGTGACATTACAGCGTCCCCCACCAGAAACGCGAACTTTCGCCAACACGATTTGGCTGGCTTCAATTAAAGTAACATGGGCGTGCGGATTCGCTTTCTTGGTAGCGATCGCGCTAAAAAATCCGGCTGCCCCACCTCCAATTACAACAACTTTCAATTGCAACAGACTTGAATTCCCTAATAAAATAACAGCGTCTTAATTCTAGACTAGCTATTTTTTTATTATTCTGCGGGTTCAAATTCCTCTTTGCCTGCACCGCAAACCGGACACACCCAATCATCTGGTATATCTTCAAAAGCTGTGCCTGGTTCAATTCCGCTATCTGGATCGCCTGCTTCCGGATCGTATTCATAGGCGCAGACGCTACATACATACTGTTCCATGTTTGCCTCCCCTGTTTAATCATCTGCATTTTTTGATATCTTACACCCTGTAAGGGTGAAGCTATACAAACAAAGCCTGCCTTCGCAGGCTAAATATAGAGCCTGCGAAGGCAGGCTTCGTTTGTGTAGCCCCAGGCTTCCAGCCTGCGGGGGGGGGACGGGCGTTTTTGCGCTCCTAAAAGCGCCACCAAGTTTTTTGTAGATAACTGAGAATCGCAAAAGCGAATGCCGCTAAAAACAACAGCCAAATCACACCTCCTGGCATAAAACCGAGAATTCCAAAGCCTCTGAGTACCCAAACGGCGATCGCAATTCCAAAAAGGAAGCCGCAAGTTTGGGTTAATCGACGATTTAATTTATTAGAAGATTGACTCATATAATTGCCCGCTTGATCGCAACAGCTTATCAAAGCATAACGAAAAGGCAAAAACTTCATAATTTTACGTCATAGACGAGTAGTGTCAAAGGCTGTACTTTAAAGCTAGTTCAGTATTTTCCCATGAAGGGGGAAATTCATCATAAAATTACATACTTTTCCGTAAATCTTGGGAATAATAACCTTAGAAGGAGTTTTTCCGGAAAATTTATTTATGGAAGTGGAACTACAATTAGTCGGTTGTCATCGATGAAGTTAAAGACTTTACCCTTCGGGTTCGCCAGTCGCTACAACGGGGGAAACCCCACGCCAGATTGCTCAAGTCGGGAAACCCGCCCACGCAACTGGCTCCGCAACGCGCTGGCTCACATTTTAACTGCGTAAATGGGTTTGAGGAGTAACCAAAATCAATATGTCTGCGTCTTATATCCCAAATATTACTAGAGGTTCCGATATGACTTGGAGTCAAGACAAGCAAAAGTTACTGATGCAGGGTGAGATTTTGGTGGAAACGCGATCGCACAATGCTTGGGGTGGTGCTGTCACCGCTTGGATGTATGTTCCTTTAGTGCGATCGCATGTCTGGCAGCAACTCACAGATTACCCGCGTTGGGTGCAATATTTTCCTGATATTACAAAGAGCGAGATTATACAACGAGGTGAAGTCAAGCGTCTGTATCAAGCAGCACAAAAAGCATTTTTATTTTTCACAGCGCAAGTTGAAATCTACCTCAACGTTGCCGAAGAAATTGGGCAGCGAATTCAATTTAGAATGGAAAAAGGAACTTTTGAAGACTTTACAGCTAATTTAGAGCTAAAAGATTGCGGTAACGGCACATTGCTAGCTTATACTGTCCAAGCTACGCCTAATATTCCCATACCGTCGATGTTTATTCAGCAAGCAATGAATTTAGAATTGCCCGCAAATATGCGTAAAATGCGACAAGTGCTTATGTTAGGTCAGTAATACCAATGTCACAGGCAAAACCTATTTTAGAATTTTGGTTTGGTCATCCCGATGAACCGAATTACGGTAAACCTCGAAAAACTTGGTTTAATAAAACACCAGAGTTTGATGAAGAACTGCGAACTCGATTCGGCACAGATTACCAAAAAGCGGCAGCCGGACACCTAGACGATTGGATCGATTTACCGGAAACTTGTCTAGCGCTGATTTTGTTGTTAGATCAGTTTCCCCGATGTATATTTCGCGATACTCCTGAAGCCTTCGCGACTGATTGGGAAGCACTTTCAGCAGCGCAGCAGGCGATCGCACTCGGTTACGATCGCCACTTTTTGCCTGTACAACGCTGGTTTATCTACTTACCTTTTGAACACAGCGAAAATCTAGATCATCAGCATCAGAGTGTAAAGCTATTTCAGCAACTCAGCCACGATCCTGACAGCGCTGAAGCAATTGAATATGCATATCGTCACCTAGAAATAATTGAGCGTTTTGGGCGATTTCCTCATCGCAATGCAATTTTAGGGCGCATTTCCAGCTTAGAGGAAGAAGAATTTTTACAGCAACCAGGTTCAGGTTTTTAGAGAATGTAAACATCAAAATCGGAACCTAACCCCCCCTACCCCCCTTCCCTACAAGGGAAGGGGGGAATTTCAAAGCCTCTCCAGTAATAAAAGCTGCTCCTCTTCCCTCCCCTTGTAGGGGAGGGTTAGGGAGAGGTGGGGGAGAGGTTTGGAGAGGGGTTTTTCAGTATATTTTATGACTTTTTTTAGCATACTTTTAGGTAAATTTACTACAAAATACGCTTTCCTCGGTGGGGAAAGCGCCTTTGATTGTAGTCATATCAAAACGTATATTCTAAAATTATTCAGTTAAAAAATATAAAAATGCCAATTAATTCAAGACATATGCTTTTATTTGGATAAATTCAGCGATTGAGCAGAAAAACTTGGCTCATTTCCAAACCATACTTGATCTAAATCATTTTCACTAAAGCTGTAGCCCAGATTAGCCGCAAAATCAACAATCTTGCTTTTATCCCAATGATAGCTGCCTAAAAATCCCAGACGACAGCAGTTATTGTAATATTGCTCGTAAATAGCTTGATCTGAACTCACAAGGTCATAAAAAGCATCAACCTGTTCTAAAGACATAAAATTTATCCTTTGTTGATTGTTACTTGTGCATTCATTGTAAAACTACATTACTTAACTAGATAATTCCGGGTTGAATAATCGACTTAAGTACTCAAGTGTAAATAAACGCGATCTAACGTAGTAAGCACTTCAGTGCTTAAAAGTGCTTAAAAATGAATGCAATTGAGCGGTAAACCGCTCACTACGAACAATAATTACATCTTATCTTTAATTACGCCCACTTACTTACTTAGTATTTTTTGATGAATAATTTTTTTTATATAAGCAATTTATAAGCGCTTGACCATTAACATACAGGGATTATCTTCGCCCCAAAGTTGTGTAAATACTTCTAAAGGTCTAAATCCCATACTGAAATAAAACGCTCTCGTCCGTGCATAAAATTTATCTGGGTGAGAAGATGCAAGAGTCTTAACCTGCCAGTATTCTATACTCTGCTGACGTATAATCGACTCTACACGCCTCACTAACGCACGACCAATACCTTGACGGTGATATTCGGGACGAACGCCCATAATATACAGTTCCGCTGCGTATTCATTATGCAGCTTGAAGGTAATAAAACCTACACATTCATTATCTACTACAGCAAGTAAAGTTGGTAGCCTTTCTATGTCTTTCAGGTATTGAATTACCGCTGTCTCTTTCCCAAACCATTGCGGTAAGACTTTAAGTATTGATTCACAAACCTCAGCTTTGCCGTAAAACGGACCTGCGAGTGCTAGATGGCTTTTCATCTTTGTTGAATTAACATTAATAAAAACACCATACCGTCTCTACAATATATGGGGGGTCTTAATCTTGCATCTAATTAGCCTGTAAACACCTCAGCCGGCAAGCGATTGAAAGACAAACGCTCCTCCTTGCACATCCACAAAAATGGTATCGCGATCGTTGAATTCACCGCGCAAGATAGCTTTGGCAATTTGAGTTTCTAACTCGCGTTGAATCGCTCTCTTTAAAGGACGTGCCCCAAATACTGGGTAATATCCTACTTCGGCTAAAAAGTCAAGAGCAGCATCGGAAAGTTTCAGAGAAATCTTGCGTTGGCGTTCGCGCAGCGTCTGGTGACAGGAGAAGAGAAGGGAAGCCCACCGTAGGTATCGCTCAATCTTTGCGGCAGTCATAGTAAAAATCTGTCCAGCTTATCAAGCTTGTGTTAACTTTACTTAACTTATCGCCCTTAGATTCACGGATAATACTTTAAAATCTTTACATGAATTTATCAAATCAAAATGCCCACAAAGGTATCGACGAGCAAATACGAAGCCTTAGAAGATTACTGCGTCAAACACCAGGAAATTAAGCGGCTGGTAATTTGTTCTCTTATCCGGCGTCAGAGCCGTTGTCGGTTTAAAATTTAGGAGCCGCGACATGAGCCAGTTCTCTCTAATTGAAAAAACGCTCCGGAATCGCTACAGAATAGACCAACTATTGGGGTGTGGGGGATTTGGTGACACTTACGTAGCTGTTGATTTGGATTTACCAGGACAACCTCAGTGTGTTGTCAAACATCTTAAACCAAAAAACCCAGATCCTGCTATTTTAGCGATCGCCAAACAGCGATTTGAAAAAGAAGCTGAGACTTTGTATCGGCTAGGCAACGAAAATAACCAGATTCCCAGGCTGTTTGCCCACTTTGAGGAAAATGGAGAATTTTATTTAGTTGAGGAATTTGTTGATGGGCATGACTTAACCAAAGAAATTACTCTAGTACAGGGTGGCGGAAATAAACCGACCATTTTTGTGAGAGACTAAGCAAGAAGGGTCAAAACCCTTATGGGTAGTTTTTAAGGAATCAAGGTGTGGCAAG